>NZ_JBEOYB010000043.1:0-71063 GCF_040296845.1 Streptomyces sp. NPDC001985 | reverse complement strand
CCGGTGCCGTGGATCGCGAGGCGGAGGAGGGAGCCCACGCGGAGCGCCGGCGACCGACGACAACGCGGCGAGGCGCGGTGCCAGGGCTCGCGAGCCCTGGCACGATCCGAAAGAGACGGCCCAGGAGAGGGCGCCCCGGTCAGGAGGAGGCGGCCGGGGAGGAGCCGCCCTGCTTCATCAGCTCCTTGAACTCGACCGTCTCCGAGGCCGGGGGCCTCTCCGCCGAGACCTTGGTGCCGTAGTCGCTGTAGAAGACGGTGGAGTTGAACGAGCCGGTCTTCATCTTCCCGCTCTCCACCTTCTTCACCAGCAGATTCTCCTTGTCGACCCAGATGTCGACCTTCTGCGTGGTGATCCCGGCGGTGGCGAGCTGCTTCTTGAACGTCTCCAGTTCCTTGGCGCCCAGCTCGCTGTTGGCGGTGCTCAGCTCGGCCACGTCGATCGTGCCCGAGTACCGGGTGGCGGAGACGCCGCGCACCGACTCCTCACCGGCCTTCTTCACATCACCCGAGGCCAGCAGGGCCTTGACCGCCTGCTGCGGGGTGCTGTTCTGGAGCTGGTCCTTGAGCACGCTGCCGGACGGGCCGGCCATCGCCGCGAGGTCGTCGTAGGTGTAGCTGATCCAGGGCTTGCCGTTCATCTGGCGGGCGACGGTCTCGCCCATGTTCACGACGTACCCGTCCTTGAAGTAGCGGGTCTCCATGGGGCCGGTGACACCGGACTGCTTCATGGTCTCGGCCATGGTGCCACCGGTGTAGGTGATGTCCATGGTGCCGCTGAGGCCGTCGGACCAGTCAATGGCCCCGGCCTGCTTCATCGACATCATCTCGCCCATGACCGTGGTGCCCTCGATCTTCGCCGAGTCGGCACCGCCGGTCTTCGCCTGGACGTCCCGCAGCGCGGCTATCGGGTCGGCCTTCAGCAGGCCGCCGTTCTCCAGGCCGTCGGACTTCTTGCCGCTGCCCTCGCCGTCCGAACCGCCGCAGGCGGCAACCGATGTCAGAGCCGCGGCCACCGCTGCCGAAACAGCCAGGCACCGGATGGTCTTCGCCTTCATTTTCCGTCCCCTCGTCGTGTGCTTCCACGCTAACGCCGGGCACTGACAACGCTCCGTTCCAGCACCGGATGCGCACAAGGGTGTTACGAACACCGAGAACAGCGAGAACACCGGGAACACCGCGAGCACCGAACCGCCGGTGCGGCCCCGGCCGGGCAGAGCGCCGTCCACCCGCCCTGTCCGCCTTTCGCCACGCCGGGTGGACCTCCTCCGCTCCTTCCGTCAGGATGCGGCAGATGAGCCCCAGCGGAGCGTGCGCGGTGTGCGGGAGCGGGATACCCAGGCAGGCCAACCGCGTTGGCAGACCGGCGAGTTACTGTTCGGGAGCCTGCCGCCAGCGCGCCTTCCGCAGACGCGCCGCCATCTCCCCCGCCACAGGCACCGCCACCGGCACCCCGACCGGACCGGCCACCGGCCCCGGCGGCGCCGGCCGCCCCCTCCCCGGCAGCGAGCCGGCCCGCCCGCTCGACTCGTTCGTCGGCCGCCGCCGCGAGCTGGCCCGGCTGCGGACGCTCCTGCGCACCTCCCGGCTGCTGACCCTCACCGGCCCCGGCGGCGCGGGAAAGACCCGGCTCGCCCTCGAATTCGCCCGTCGGCTGCGCCGCGGCACCCGGCTGGCCCGGCTGGACTCGGTCCGCACCGGGGACGAGCTGCTGGGCGCCGTCGCCGCCGCCCTCGGCGCCGGGGAGCGCGGCCGGCGCAGCGGAATCGATCTGCTCGCCCATGCCCTCGGCGACCACCCGGCGCTGCTCGTCCTCGACAACTGCGAGCATCTGGCCGAGGAGTGCGCACAGCTGGCCGGAGAGCTGCTCGGCCGCTGCCCCCGGCTGCGGATCGTCGCGACCAGCCGGGAGGTGCTGCGGGTCCCCGGCGAGGTGGTGCTGCGCGTCGGCGAGCTGTCCCTGACCGCCACCGGCACCGACCCCGTACCGGACGCGGTCCGCCTCTTCGTGGAGCGCGCCGCCGACCGGCTGCCCGGCTTCGCGCTGACCGGCGCCAACGCCGCCACGGTCGGCGAGATCTGCCGGCGGCTCGACGGGATGCCGCTCGCGATCGAGCTGGCGGCCCGGCGGATCGGGGCGCTCCCGCCCGGCGGGATACTCGCCGGTCTCGACGACCAGCTCAGCCTGCTCACCGACGGCAGCAGAACCGGCCCGGGGCGCCATCGCGAGCTGTCGGCGGTGATCGACTGGAGCCATCGGCTGCTCGACGCGCGGGAGCAGGCGGTCTTCCGCAGGCTCTCCGTGCTGGCCGGCGGCTTCGACGCCGAGGCCGCCGCCGCCGTCTGTGTGGACCCCGCCGACCCGGCCCCCGAGGTGCTGCGGACGCTGTGCGCGCTGGAGGACAAGTCGCTGCTGGTCCGCCAGTCCGGCGACCCGGACCGGGCCCGGTTCCGGCAGTTGGGCGCGATCCGGGCGTACGCCCTGGCCCGGCTCGCCGACTCCGGGGAGCTGGAGCGCACCTGGGAGCGGGCGGTGGCCCGGCTCACCGCGCTGGCCGAGCCGGCGCCCGGCCAGGTCTTCCCGGACTTCGCGCAGGGGGTGCGGAGCCGGGAGCGGGAGAATCTCGCGGCGGCCGTCGACCACTGCGCGTCCCGGGGGCGGGGCGCGCACCCCCGGCTCACGATCGCCCTGGCCCGGCTCCACTTCAGCGAGGAGCGCCCCAGCGCCGCCCGGGCCCTGCTGGACCGGCTGCCCGTGCGGGACACGCCGTACGAGGGTGAGGCGTACGCCCTCGCGTCCCGGGCCGCCAGCCACCAGGCGGACACGGTCGCCGCCCTCCGTCTCGCCGGGCTCGCGGTGGCGGCCGAGCGGCGCCGGGGGAACCCCGCGGGGCTCGCCGACGCGCTGAACGCCCGCGCGGGCGCCCTGCTCAACCGGCAGGACTTCGCCGCCGCCGTCGACGACTTCGCCGAGTGCCTCGCCGTGGTCACCCCTCTCGGCCGCCCCCTCGACGAGGCGTCCTGCCGCCACCATCTGGCCTGGGCGCTGCTGCACACCGGCGCGGCGGCCGAGGCGGACGCGCTGATGCGGCACTGTCTGCCGGTGCTGCGCGACCACCCCGTCTGGCGCAGCACGGTCGCCGCGCTGCACACCGCCGGTGCCGTACGGCTGGCCCTGGACGACGACGCGTCGGCGGGGGAACTGTTCGCGCGGGCGCTGCGGCTGGTGCCGGGGATGAGTTTCCACGCGCTGTATCCGCTGGAGGGTCTGGCGGTCGTCGCGGCGCGGCAGGGGGCGATGAAGCGCTCGCTGCGGCTCTTCGCGGCGGCGGCGAAGGCCCGCGCCCGGCTGGACACCGAGCCGGAGGCCGCCTGGCGGCACCGGATCGAGGGGGCGATGGCCACGGCGGCCGGCGCGCTGCCGCCCTCCGCCCGGGACAGCGCCAGTTCGGCGGGGCGCAGGCTGGACTGGGCCCAGTTGGTGGCGTACGCGCTGGAGGTGCGGCCGGTGGCGGGGTCCGGGAGGGCGGGGCGCGTCCCGGGGGAGCCGGACCCGCCCCGGCGCGGCCCGGGGCTCTCCGGGCCGGCCCCCGGCGCCCGGGGCCCCGACGACGGCCCTGGCCGGCCGCGCCCCCGGAGCCGGGCCGCGGGCACCCGGCCGGGCGGCGCGGGCGAGCCGGGCGCCGTGTCCCGTGCGCCGGGCTCCCGGCGCCCCGGGCGCGGGCCGGGCGGCGCGAATCCGGAGAGCGGCGGTGAGCCGGGGGCCGCGTCCCGGCCGGCGCGGGACACCCGCTCCCCGGCGACCGGGAGGCCCCCGGAAGCGACGGCACCGGACCCGGCGCCCGGACCGGCGCCCGGACCGGCGAGAGGACCGGCGAGAGGACCGGCGAGAGGACCGGCGCCCGGACCGGCCAGAGGACCAGCGCCCGGACCGGCGCCCGGGCCGGCAACCGGGCCGGCGACCGGACCGGCGACCGGCCAGGGGCAGGAACCCGGCGGGCACGGCGCGGCCCCCGGCGCCCCCTGGCCGGAGGCGGTCCGGCCACCACCGTCCGGCCCGCGCCCGGGGGTCGCCCTCACCCCGCTCACCGCCCGCGAGTACACCGTCGCCGGTCTGGTCGCCGAGGGGCTGACCAACCGGGAGGTCGCCGGGCGGCTGGGGGTATCGGCGAGTACCGTCGCCACCCATCTCGACCATGTGCGGGACAAGCTCGGCCTGCGCTCCCGCACCCAGATCGCGCTCTGGGTGGACCGGACCAGGCCCCGCCCCACGCAAGGCCCCGGCCCCAGTCCCGGTCCCGGGCCCAGTCCCGGTCCCGGTTCCAGTCCCAGTCCCGGTTCCAGTCCCGGTTCCAGTCCCGGTTCCAGTCCCAGTCCCGGTCCCGGTCCCGGCTCCGGCTCCGGCTCCGGCTCCGGCCCACGGAAGCCGGGCGGAGTTTCGTAACGCGTCCGTACGCGTGCGCGTACGCGTCCGTCCCACCGGTCATCCGGCCGATCCGCTCCCGCGCCCCGGCCGTCAGGCTGGCCGCGCAGGGCACTTCCGGGGCGCCCCGCCCGAGTTCCGGGGGTGTCCTGCCCCGAGACCCGAGGAGATCGCGCACATGCGCCTTGAGCACCCAGCGAACGGCGGGCCCGGCAGTGACGCCGAACCACCGCCGCCGGACTCCAGACGATCCTTCATCCGGGCCGGTTCGGTCACGGTGATGACCGCTGCCGCCCTCGGCGCGGCCGGTGCGGCGGCCACCCCGGCCGCCCCCCGCTCCCCCGTGGAGGAGGCCCGCCGCGCCGGGCGCCCGGCGCCCCTCACCCCCGCCTGCGACGGTCATGAGACCCCGGCGGCGGTGGAGGGCCCGCTCTTCAAGCCGCACTCCCCCGAGCGCACCGATCTGCGCACCCCCGGCACCCGGGGTGTACGGCTGGAGCTGACCGGAACCGTGTACGACACGGCCTGCCGCGCGATTCCCGGCGCGCTCATCGAGTTCTGGCAGTGCGACCAGAACGGCGACTACGACACCACCGGGTTCTCGCTGCGCGGCCACCAGTTCAGCACCGGGAGGGGCGCCTTCACCCTCCGTACCATCGTCCCCCGCGACTACGCGGGCCGCTGGGGCACCCGGGCGCCCCATATCCATACGCGCATCCAGGCTCCGGGCGGCCCCGCGCTGATCACCCAGCTGTACTTCCCGGACAACACCCTGGCGTACGGAAGGGACTTCGCCGTGCTCAACGCCTCCGACCAGCTCATCAACCGGGCCTGCACCATCGCCCTGACGGGTCCGGCGGGCGGCGCCTACCGCGGTGCGTTCGACTTCGTCGTCAAGACCGCCGCGGCGAGGGGGCAGCAGCGATGAGGAGGACGCATCCGCGCTGGCCCGTCCTGGCCGCGGCGCTCACCGCGGGGCTCATCGCGACCAGCGGGGTGATCGCCTCGGAGAGCGCCAGGGACGGTTCGCCGGAACGCCGGGGCGCCGCCCCGGTGCCGGCCGCCGAGCCCGCGTTCTCGGCGGCGGACGGACGGTGGCAGCGGACCGACGTACCGGTGGGAAGGGGGGATCTGACCGCGGTGGCCGCGCTCGACTCGGAGCGGGTGTGGGCCGTCGGCTACCGGCTGATCGGCAACTCCGTCGGGCAGCCGGTGGCCCTGCGCTGGGACGGCAGGTCCTGGACGGAGGAGTCCCGGCTGCCCGCCGGCTCCTGGCCCCAGACCCTGGCGGTACGGTCCCCGGACGACATCTGGGCGGCCGGTTCCGGTACGGCCCACTGGAACGGCGCCTCCTGGACCTCCCACGCCCCGGCCGCCGAGCCGGGCGGCGGCCGGGTGGTCCCGGAGGCCCTGGCGACGGGCCCCGACGGCGCGGTGTGGATGGCCGGGCGGGCGGTGCCGGGCTCGGTCAAGAACGGGGTGCCCTCGGTCCAGTCGTGGAACGGCTCGGGGTGGGAGCGGCACGCGCTGCCCGATGTGGGTACGGGAGAGCTGACCGCGATCACGGTCATCGCCCCGGACGACGTGTGGGCCGTGGGCACGTCCTTCGCGGACGGGAGCGGGGCGCAGAGCGCGCTGGCGCTGCACTGGGACGGCCGTGCCTGGAAGCGGGTGGAGGCTCCGGCGGCGCCGGTGGGCGAGCACCGCTGGTTCGGCGGGATCAGCGCGGCGGGTCCGGACGGGACGGTGTGGGCGGTCGGCGGGAGGGTGGCCCCGGATGGTTCGGAGCGGCCGTTCACGGCCCGTTGGAACGGCCGGGGCTGGGTGGCGGTGCCCGCTCCGCGGATCGCGGACGGGAGGTTGCGGGCGGTGAGCCGGGACGCGGACGGGACGGTGTGGGCGGCGGGGGGCAAGGGGGCGGTGTCGGTGGTGCTCCGGTGGGATGAGGGGGAGCGGAGGTGGGAGCGGGGGGCTGATCCGGGCGTGGTGATCCGCGGCTTCGCCGCGGTGCCGGGTGCGGACACGCTCTGGACGGTCGGCCTCTCCAACCGAGCCGACCTCACCCCCGCGGCCACCCGCCTCACCGGATAACCCTCCCGCCCCGCCCTTGGTCCTCAACCTCCCCCAGAGCTTCCTCTGGGAGGTGCCCCCAGACAGGCTGCGTCTCTCAGCCCCCCGGGCGGCGCCCGGGCCGGGGCAGGGGGAAAAGCAGGGGCCCGGCCCGTGGGGTGAGCACGGGCCGGGCCCCTGAAAGCACTACCGGTGAATCAGCTCGCCGAGTCCTGCGACTCCTGCGCGCGCTCCCGCATCTTCCGCAGCAGCTCCGCCTTCTGATCCGCGGCAACCTTCCGGTTCGCCTCCGGCGTCGGACCCTGCCCCTGCTGTTCGGCACGCGACAGCTTCTTGCGCTGTCCGCCTACGCCGAGGAGATTATTGCGGCTCTTGGCCATGGGGTTCTCCCATTCGTGGTGAGAAGTGACTGAGGAATCGTCAGATGAGGACGGGGACGGGCCGCCGCTCTCTCACTCGTAGATCTGGAAGAACGAAGAAGACATGCGGGTGACATTACAGCCCCACCGAACCCACCCGCACCCGAATTTCCCCCCGGCACACCCCCCGAACACCGGAAGGACCCCCGGACCGTCCAGGTCCGGGGGTCCTTCAGAACCCGGGTGCGCGCGATCAGCAGCCGAGCAGCCGCGCGCCCAGGTACGCCTGGATCTGGTCCAGCGAGACCCGCTCCTGCGTCATGGTGTCGCGCTCACGCACGGTCACCGCGTTGTCGTCGAGGGTGTCGAAGTCGACCGTCACGCAGAACGGCGTACCGATCTCGTCCTGGCGGCGGTAGCGGCGCCCGATCGCGCCGGCGTCGTCGAACTCGATGTTCCAGTTCTTGCGCAGGTCCGCCGCGAGCCCCTTCGCCTTCGGGGAGAGCTGCGGGTTCCGCGAGAGCGGCAGCACGGCCACCTTCACCGGCGCCAGGCGCGGGTCGAGCCGCATCACGGTGCGCTTCTCCATGACGCCCTTGGCGTTCGGCGCCTCGTCCTCGTTGTACGCGTCGAGCAGGAACGCCAGCATCGCGCGCCCGACACCGGCCGCGGGCTCGATGACGTACGGCGTCCAGCGCTCGCCGGCCTCCTGGTCGAAGTACGACAGGTCGTGGCCGGACGCCTTGGAGTGCGCGGAGAGGTCGTAGTCCGTGCGGTTGGCGACGCCCTCCAGCTCACCCCACTCGTTGCCGCCGAACTGGAAGCGGTACTCGATGTCGGCGGTGCGCTTGGAGTAGTGGGAGAGCTTCTCCTTCGGGTGCTCGAACCACCGCATGTTCTCCTCGCGCATACCGAGGTCGCGGTACCAGTTCCAGCGCTGCTCCATCCAGTACTCCTGCCACTCCTCGTCCTCGCCCGGCTTGACGAAGAATTCCATCTCCATCTGCTCGAACTCACGGGTGCGGAAGATGAAGTTGCCAGGCGTGATCT
This sequence comes from Streptomyces sp. NPDC001985, assembly GCF_040296845.1. Lineage (NCBI taxonomy): Bacteria > Bacillati > Actinomycetota > Actinomycetes > Kitasatosporales > Streptomycetaceae > Streptomyces > Streptomyces sp. NPDC001985. The sequence continues at coordinate 63,162 of NZ_JBEOYB010000043.1, read as the reverse complement.
CGTTGCGGAACGACTTGCCCATCTGGGCGATGCCGAACGGCGGCTTCTTGCGCGAGGTCTGCTGCACCTGGCCGAAGTTGGTGAAGATGCCCTGGGCGGTCTCGGGGCGCAGATAGGCGACCGAGCCGGAGTCCTGGGTGGGGCCGAGGTGGGTGGAGAGCAGGCCGGAGAACTGCTTCGGGTCCGTGAAGGTGCCCTTGTTGCCGCAGTTGGGGCAGTTGAGGTCGGCGAGGCCGTTCTCGGGGCCGCGGCCGTTGTGCTTCTCCTCGTACGCCTCGATGAGGTGGTCGGCGCGGTAGCGCTTGTGACAGGAGGTGCACTCGGTGAGCGGGTCGGAGAAGGTCGCGACGTGACCGGAGGCCTCCCAGACCTCGCTGGCCAGGATCACCGACGAGTCGATGCCGACGACGTCCTCGCGGGAGGTGACCATGTAGCGCCACCACTGGCGCTTGAGGTTCTCCTTCAGCTCGACGCCCAGCGGTCCGTAGTCCCAGGCGGCGCGCTGACCGCCGTAGATCTCACTGCACGGGTAAACAAAGCCACGGCGCTTGCTGAGGCTGACGATGGTGTCGATCTTGTCGGCGGCCACGGTGCTCTCTTCATAGATGACGACGACGGACGGCGAACGCTCAGATTACCGGCGTGCGCACCCCTGGGATCAAATCGGTTGGCAGGTGAACCGGAATCGGGACGCGCGGCCCGCCCCCGGAGCCCGTCCGCACGGGCCCCCGATCACCCTCCGACCGAGCGTGAACCATCTCCGGACCGACTTTGTTGACAATCGTTTCCACTTTTGTTGAAAATGACTGTCATGAACGTACGCCGCCTCATACGCACCACCGCCACCGCCGGAGCCCTCGCCCTCGGCCTGACGGCGGTCTCCGCCTGCGCCTCCACGGACTCCGGAGACGGCAAGGAGGACGGGAAGCTCAAGGTGACGGCGTCGTTCTACCCCATGCAGTTCCTCGCCGAGCGGGTCGGCGGCGATCATGTCTCGGTCTCCACCCTGACCAAGCCGGGTGTCGAGCCGCACGATCTCGAACTGAAGCCCCGGCAGACCGCCGAGCTGGGCGAATCCGGCTACATCCTCTACCTCAAGGGCCTCCAGCCCGCCGTGGACAAGGCCATCGAGCAGTCCGGTGTGAAGCACCGCACCGACGCCGCGACCCTCACCGCGCTGGAGACCCACGGGAGCGACCACGCCCACGAGGGCGAGGAGGGCCACGACCACGCCCACGGCGGCGAGGAGGAGGGCCACCAGGACCACGGGAGCCACGAGGGCCACGATCACAGCACCGAGGCCGGCGGCGACCCCCACATCTGGCTCGACCCGGTGAAGTACGCCGAGGTCGCCAAGGGGGTCGGCAAGGCCCTCGCCAAGGCCGACCCGGCCAACGCCAAGGCGTACGAGAAGAACGCGGACACCCTGGTCGGCGAGCTGACCGCGCTGGACACCGCGTACCAGCGGGGCCTGGGCAAGGCGGCCGGGAAGACCTTCATCACCACCCACACCTCCTTCGGCTACCTCGCCGAGCGGTACGGCCTCGACCAGGAGGGCATCACCGGCATCAGCCCCGACGCCGAGCCGAGCCCCGCCCGGATCAAGGAGCTCCAGTCCATCGCGGAGAAGGAGAAGGTCACCACGGTCTTCTTCGACAGCCTCGCCAGCGACCGGGCCGCGAAGACCCTCGCCGCCGACACCGGGCTGAGGACCGATGTCCTCGACCCCCTGGAGGGGATCACGGACAAGTCCAGGGGCGACGACTACATCGAGGTGATGGAGTCCAATCTCACGGCCCTGAAGAAGGCCCTGGGCGCCGCGTGAGCAGCATGAACCCTGACGAGTCGCACGAGCGGCACGAGCCGCACAAGCCGCACGAGCCCCGGCCATCGCATCAGCCGCATCAGCCGCACGACACCAGCCGAACGGAGTCCACGATGAGCGAGCCCGCCATAGCGCGGCCCGAGACGGCCCCTGTCATAGCGGTGCGCGGCGCCCGCGCCACGCTGGGCTCGCGCCCGGTGCTGCGCGGCATCGATCTGACCGTGCGGCGCGGCGAGGTGGTCGCCCTGCTGGGCGCCAACGGCTCCGGCAAGTCCACGGCCGTACGCTCCGTGATCGGCCAGATCCCCCTCACCGGCGGCGGCATCGAGCTGTTCGGCACCGAGCTGCGCCGCTTCCGCCAGTGGTCGCGGGTCGGCTATGTCCCGCAGCGCACCACCGCCGCCAGCGGGGTCCCCGCGACCGTGCGCGAGGTCGTCTCATCGGGCCGGCTCTCCCGGACCCGGCTGGGGCTGCCCGGGCGCGCGGACCGGGCGGCCGTGGACCGCGCCATCGGGCTGGTGGGCCTCGCCGACCGCGCGAAGGACTCCGTGGGCGCGCTCTCCGGCGGCCAGCACCAGCGGGTGCTGATCGCCCGCGCGCTGGCCTCCGAACCCGAACTGCTGATCATGGACGAGCCGATGGCCGGGGTGGACCTGGCCAGCCAGGGCATCCTGGCCGAAACGCTCCGTGACCAGGTCGCGGCCGGTACGACGGTGCTGCTCGTCCTCCACGAGCTGGGCGCGATCGAGCCGCTGATCGATCGCGCGGTGGTGCTGCGCGACGGCTGCGTGGTCCACGACGGGCCGCCGCCGGAGGCCGTCGGCCAGCACGCGCTGCCCGGCCACGACCATGTACATCCGCACGCGGCCGGTGAGCCGCTCCGCACGGGACTGCTGACCTGACATGGAAATCCTTGAGACCGCCTTCATGCAGCGGGCGCTGATCGCGGCCCTGCTGGTCGGCATCACCGCACCCGCCATCGGCATCTATCTGGTGCAGCGCCGGCAGGCGCTGATGGGCGACGGCATCGGCCATGTCGCGATGACCGGTGTCGGTCTCGGCTTTCTGCTCTCCACCAACCCGATCTGGATGGCGACCCTCGTCTCCGTCGTCGGCGCGGTGACCATGGAGCTGATCAGGGCGTACGGGCGCACGCGCGGCGACATCGCGCTGGCGATGCTCTTCTACGGCGGCATGGCCGGCGGTGTGCTGCTGATCAATGTCTCGGACACCGGCTCCACCGGCGATCTCGGCTCCTTCCTCTTCGGCTCGCTCTCCACGGTCTCCGACAGCGATCTCATCGCCATCGGGGCGCTCGCCGCCTTCGTGGTGCTGGTCTCGGTGGGGCTGCGCCGGCAGCTCTTCGCGGTCAGCCAGGACGAGGAGTTCGCCCGGGTCACCGGACTGCCGGTGCGGGCGCTGAATCTGCTGATCGCGGTCACGGCGGCGGTCACCGTCTCGGTCGCGATGCGGGTGGTGGGGCTGCTGCTGGTGAGCGCGCTGATGGTGGTCCCGGTGGCGGCGGCCCAGCAGCTGACCCGGTCCTTCCGGGCGACCTTCGTGGTGTCGGTGGCGATCGGCGTGGCCGTGACCCTGGCGGGCACCACCACCTCGTACTACCAGGACGTGCCCCCGGGCGCGACGATCGTGCTGCTCGCCATCGGTGTCTTCATCGCGCTGACCGCGCTGGCCACCCCGCTCGCCCGGCGCCGCGCGCGGCGCTCCGAGGCGCCGGCCTCCGGCCCCGACGGCGGGGAGCCGGGCTGCCCCGCCGGGGCCCCGGGCGCGCGCCGCTCGGGCGACGACGTCAGGGTCTGACGCCGGGCCTGGCAGAATTGGCCCCGACAGCATGACGGGGCGAAGCGAGGAGGCACCTGTGGTGACGGCGCCAAGCGGCGGAAACACCGCCCCTGTACGAGGCCGGTCGACCCGGCAGCGTGCCGCGGTCGCGGCGGCGCTGGACGAGGTGGACGAGTTCCGCAGCGCACAGGAGCTGCACGACATGCTCAAGCACCGGGGCGACTCGGTGGGGCTGACCACGGTCTACCGCACCCTCCAGTCCCTCGCGGACGCGGGCGAGGTGGATGTGCTGCGCACCAGCGAGGGGGAGTCGGTCTACCGCCGGTGCTCCACCGACGACCACCACCACCACCTGGTGTGCCGGATCTGCGGCAAGGCCGTGGAAGTGGAGGGCCCGGCGGTGGAGCAGTGGGCGGAGACGGTCGCGGCCCAGCACGGCTTCGTGAATGTCGCCCACACCGTGGAGATCTTCGGCACCTGCGCGGAGTGCGCCAGCGCCTGAGACCCCGGGCCCCGGGGGTCCCCTCGGGGCCCCGGGGGCCTCACACCCGCCGGACGCACCGGTCCAGCAGAGCCCGCAGACGGTCCGCGTCGGCGGGCTCCGCCAGACCCCGCTTGGGCAGCACACCGAGCGCGGCGGAGGTCCGGTCGGGGCTCAGCAGGACGAAGTGCTCCTCGGTCTCCCGGTAGCGGTCGAGCGTGCTCCAGCCGAAGGACTGCGAGAAGTCGGGCGAGGTGATGTGCACCCCGGCGCTGTCGACGACGGCCCGCAGCTCCCCGTACCGCTGGAACAGCCTGTACGCCTGCCGGGCCTGTGTCCGGGGGCTCAGCGCCGTCATCACCAGCAGAAAGCAGCTCAGGCCGACCAGCCCGGCCGCGAACGGGTCGAGCACCTTGCCCACGGCCTCCGCCCGCAGCCAGGCGGTGACCAGGCCGAAGACGGCGACGGACGACCAGATGACCAGTTGCAGCCGCCCGGCCGGGGTCCGCGCCAGCCGCACCCGCAGCGCGGACTCCAGGTCCCGCACGGTCGTCGTGTAGCGCAGTTCCACGGTCTCCGGGCCGGCCGCCGTCGGCAGCTCAGGCACCGTTCGGCCCCTGCACCTCGTTGGGGATCGCGCCGCCGAAGCGGCGGTCGCGCTGGGCGTACTCCAGACAGGCCCGCCACAGGTCGCGGCGGTCGAAGTCGGGCCACAGCACGTCCTGGTAGACCATCTCGGCGTAGGCGCTCTGCCAGATCAGATAGTTGGAGACGCGCTGCTCGCCGCTGGGCCGCAGGAAGAGGTCCACATCGGGCATGTCGGGGTAGTACATGTGCTTCTGGAAGGTCTTCTCATTGACCTTCGACGGGTCGAGCCTGCCCGCCGCGACCTCCTCCGCGATCCGCCGTGCCGCGTCGGCGATCTCGGCCCGGCCGCCGTAGTTGACGCAGAAGTAGAGCGTCATGGCGTCGTTGCCGACGGTCTGCTCCTGGGCGACCTGGAGCTCCTGGACGACCGACTTCCACATCTTGGGCATCCGGCCGACCCAGCGGATGCGGATGCCGAGGTCGTTCATCTCGTCGCGGCGGCGGCGGATGACGTCCCGGTTGAAGTTCATGAGGAAGCGCACCTCGTCGGGCGAGCGCTTCCAGTTCTCGGTGGAGAAGGCGTACAGGGAGAGGTTCTTGACACCGATCTCCAGACAGCCCTTGAGCACATCGAGCACGACGCCCTCGCCGACCTTGTGCCCCTCGGTGCGCGGCAGCCCCCGGCCCTTGGCCCAGCGGCCGTTGCCGTCCATGACACAGGCGATGTGGTGCGGGACCAGCTCACCGGGGATCTTCGGCGGGCGCTCGCCGGAGGGGTGCGGTTCGGGGACCTTGTACTCGCGGCGGGACCGGCCCAGAATTCCGCGTCGTGCCATGCGGCTCACTTCTCCTCGCTTGTGGGGTCACTTCTCGACGTACCGGAGCGAGCGCAGGCCGCGCTCCATGTGCCAGTGCAGATAGGCGGAGACCAGTCCGCTGCCCTCTCTGACATGGCGGGCCTCGCAGGCGTCCGCCGTGGGCCAGTCGCCGGTCAGCAGCGCGCTGAGCAGGGTGATGGCCTCGGATGACGGTACGACACTGCCCGGCACCCGGCAGTCACCGCATATGACGCCCCCGGCGGCGACGGAGAAGAAGCGGTTGGGTCCCCCGAGGCCGCACTTGGCGCAGTCGTCGAAGCTGGGCGCGTACCCGTTGACGGCGAGGGAGCGCAGCAGGAAGGCGTCGAGGACGAGGTGGGGCGCGTGCTCGCCCCGGGCGAGGGTGCGCAGCGCGCCGACGAGGAGCAGGTACTGCTGGACGGCGGGCTCGCCCTCGTGGTCGGTGAACCGCTCGGCGGTCTCCAGCATGGCGGTGCCGGCGGTGTAGCGGGCGTAGTCGGTGACGATGCCGCCACCGTACGGAGCGATGGTCTCGCTCTGGGTGCAGAGCGGGAGGCCGCGCCCGATCAGCTCGGCCCCGCGCGCGAAGAACTGCACATCGACATGGGAGAACGGCTCCAGCCGCGCCCCGAACTTCGATTTGGTCCGCCGCACCCCGCGCGCGACGGCCCGGACGCGGCCGTGCCCGCGCGTGAGCAGGGTGATGATGCGGTCGGCCTCCCCCAGCTTCTGGGTGCGCAGCACGACACCGTCGTCACGGAACAGGCTCATGGCCCCATTGTCCCGTACGGACGAGTGCCCTCCGCACGGGAGGGGCCCCTGGGGCCACGGACTCAGCCGGCGCCGGCGAACCGGTCGAGTGCCCGGAGGATGTGGTCGAGCGTGGCCTCCGAACCGAGGTGTCCGGCGTCCTCGACGACGATCAGCTCGGCGTCCGGCCAGGCCCGGGCCAGCTCCCAGGCGGTGCCGGGCGGGCCCGCCATGTCGAGCCGCCCGTGGATCAGCACCCCGGGGATGCCGGCGAGCCGCCCGGCGTCGCGGATCAGCGCGCCCTCCTCCAGCCAGGCGCCATGGGAGAAGTAGTGGGCGCAGATCCGGACGAAGGCGAGCCTGGCGGCGTCGGCGCGATCGCCGTACGGGGCGGAGGCGCCCCGGTGCTCGATGAGGAGGACCGCGTCCTCCCAGTCGCACCAGTCGGCGGTGGCCTTCGCCCGGACGGCGGGGTCGGGGTGCTCGGTCAGCCGGGCGTACGCGGCCACGATGTCCCCGTCGCGCGCTGTCCCGGGCGCCCCGGCGAGGAAGCGTTCCCACGCCTCGGGGAAGAAGCGCGCCGCGCCCCGGTAGAGCCACTCGGTCTCGGAGCGCCGGGTGGTGGTGACGGCCGGGATGACGATCTCCGAGACCCGCCCGGGGTGCGTCTCGGCGTAGGCCAGGATCAGGGTCGACCCCCAGGACCCCCCGTAGAGCAGCCACCGCTCGATCCCGAGCCGCTCGCGCAGCCGCTCCATGTCCGCGATCAGATGGGGTGTGGTGTTGTGCCGCATATCGGTGGCGGGGTCGCTCGCGTGCGGAGTGCTGCGCCCGCACCCGCGCTGGTCGAAGAGGACGATCCGGTACTTCGCCGGATCGAACAGCCTCCGCATACCGGCCCGGCACCCGGACCCGGGCCCGCCGTGCACGACGAGCGCGGGCTTGCCCTCGGGGTTGCCGCAGACCTCCCAGTAGACGTGGTTGCCGTCGCCGACATCGAGCATGCCCTGGAGATGGGGCTCGATGTGGGGGTGCGTCTCGGTCATGAGGCGTACCGGGGAGGGGTGTTGGGGGTGGCGGTGGTGCCGGCGGGTGTCATGGGCCCATCATGGCCGACCGGACGCACCCGGGCAGGCGGATTTCCGGAGAGGGAATCACCCTCTCCGGACCGTGGACTCCCCCGGGGAACGCCGGAATGGCCCGGCGCTTCCCGGGGAATACCCGTCCACCTTTCGGCGCGGATCACTTGCTCACACGACGAGTACGTCAATATGAAGAACTCGGTGGATTGATCGGGGGATCAGAGCACCTCGCCCCGGCTGCGGGCATTCGCATAAGCGTTCACCGCGCTGATCCTTTCGGTGGGAGTGGCGATCCGTACGGCCTCCGGCTCGCAATCCCATTCCAGCCCGCCGCCGAGCGGCCTGAGCTGCACATAAGGCCCTTCCGTGTCCATGACCACCCCCACCCGGCCGGTATGGGTGTCGACGGCGTACGCGCCGATGGCCACGGCGGACACCGCGTTCACCGGTCGGCTCCGCTTTCGTCCCTCCGCAGGGCGGACGTGAGCCTGCGCACCACATCGATGGAGGCCCGCCCCAGCTCAACCAGGGGGCAGGGAGCCTCCCGGGCATAGGACGAGGCTTCGACGCACAGGGACGGGAGAGTGATTCCGCTTCGTTCCAGGGCGCCGCGCAATTCCGCCACGGCGTCTTCCGCGTCGGTCATGCATTCCCGTGCGTGGCGCATTTCCCTGCCTGACATGGCACACCTTCTTCCGGCCGGGCCGATTTCACACTTCGTATTGCGACAGTGACAGCGGGGCCGCTACCTTCGCCAGAGGCCGGCGCTCTACAACGCGTCGGCTGCGGAAGGGAGTTACGCCATGGCCAAAGGTCAACAACAGGCCGCGTGGGAGTTCTTCGGTACGGAGCTGAAACGGCGCCGGGAGGACGCGGGCCTGACGCAGGCGGAGGTGGGGATGGCGGTGTTTGTATCCGGGGGATACATCGGCCAGTTCGAACAGGCGATCAGGAAGCCGCAGCTGGATGTGGCGATGCGGCTCGATGATTTACTACAAACCGGAGGTCTTTTCGAGCGGCTGTGGAGGAAGTTGATCGACAGCTCGCCGCATGCGAGTTACTTCACGGCAGCGGCGGAGCTGGAGGCGCTGGCAACCCACATCTCCGAGTGGGAGCCGGGCTTGGTGCCGGGCCTGATGCAGACCGCCGAGTACACCCGCGCACTGGTCCTCGCGGACAACCCCTTCGCACCGGAGGAGGAGGTCGAGTCCAAGGTAGCCCTGCGCATGGAACGGGCACAACTGCTCCAGGGCCCGTCCAACCCCGAGTACTGGGCGATCCTGCACGAGGGAGCACTGCATGTACCGATGGGCGGACCCGAGGCCATGGCCCGGCAGCTCGACCACCTCGCGGACCTCATGGGCAGCCGCAAGGCGGTGATACAGGTCATCCCCTTCAGCGCCGGGGCCTACCCGCTCATGGGCATGAATGTGCGGCTCATGGAGTTCGAGGACACACCGCCAACGGTCTATACAGAGGCGGTGTATTCGGGGAACCTGCTGGACGATCCGGCTGTGGTGAAGCGCGCACAGCGGGCATACGATCTGCTCAGGGCCGCCGCTCTGTCTCCGGAGGCGTCCCTCGCCCTGATCGAGTCGGTAGCAGAGGACCACAGACGATGCGCGAGTACGACCTGAGCACGGCTCAGTGGCGTAAGAGCAGCTTCAGCGACGCAAACAACGGCAACTGCGTCGAGGTCGGTTACGACTTCCCCGGCGCGGCCCCCTGGCGCAAGAGTACGTACAGCGACACCAACAACGGCGACTGCGTCGAGGTGCTCGACGACATCCCCGGAGTCGTCCCCGTCCGCGACAGCAAAACCCCGTCCGGCCCTGTCCTCGTCATCCCCGCCCCCGCCTGGCAGAGCTTCATCACCCACGTGCGGGCCTGACCACCACCACCCACACGGGCCCGACTCCGTCGAGTCGGGCCCGTCCCTTTCACGTACCGTCGATCCGCTCCTGGACCTCCGGCGGCAGGCTCTTCTCGGAGCCGGCGGAGGTGAACTCCTCGCGGAGGAGGCGGGCCAGGGTGATCAGTTGGGGGGTGGTGCGGTCCGTGCGCCAGATCAGGGCCAGTTGGGAGGACTCCTCCAGCCCTTCCACCGGGACGTACCGCACATCACCCCGGACCGCGCGGTCCGCCAGCGGGCGGCAGACCAGCATCGAGTGGGCACCGGAGGCGACCAGGGCCAGCCCCTCCTGGACCGTGGTGATGCCGGCGGTGGAGCGGATGGGGGTGCCCTCGGGGGTGGTGCGGGGGACGCGGGCGGTCATCCAGTAGTCGGGGGCGTCGCCGACCGGGTGGACGAGGTCCAGGGCGGCCAGGGTCTCGACGGGGACGCGGCCGGCCGCTGCCAGGGGATGGGAGGCGGCGACGGCCAGCAGGCGGTCCTGGGGCGGGAAGCGGTAGCCGGTGGTGAGGGCGGGCTCGTCGACGGGGAGTTCGACCACGGCCGCGTCGATACGGCCGTCCAGCACCCCCGAGAAGGGCGAGCCGAGCGGGATCTCGCTCAGCGCCATCGTGACCTCGTGGTCCGCGCGGAGCCGCCGGAACGCCTCGGTGATCTCCTCGTAGACGCTGCCGTGGAAGCCGATGCTCAGCCGGCTCAGGGTGCCGCTGCCCGCGCGCTCCCGGGCCCGGCCGATCACCGTGGACAGGGACTCGTACGCCGGGCGCACCTCGTCGACGAACTGCGCGCCGAAGCGGCTGAGCGCCACCCGCCGGCTGGTGCGGTCCACGAGACGCACCCCCACATGGCGCTCCAGGGCGGTGATGAGCTGGCTCACCCGGCTCTGGGAGAGGCCGAGGCGCTCGGCCGTCCGGCCGAAGTGCAGCTCGTCGGAGAGGACGAGCAGACACTCGATCTGCTGGATGTGCACCTGGTTCATCGCGGCCTTCCCGGCGCTGCGGATCGATTACCTCAGCTCATCGAACCGTGAGCGGATCGCCGTTGTTCCCGCCCCGGCCCGCTGGTTGTTTGGGGGCATGGTTTCGCACACGACCCCACCGAAGACCGGCACCGATCCGGCCCGCACCACACCGTGGCAGTGGGTGACGGTCGTGGTGCTGGCGCTCAGCACCTTTGTGATCGTCACCTCCGAGATGCTGCCGGTGGGGGTGCTGACCCCGATGGCCGACGGCCTCGGCACATCGACCGGCGCCGCCGGGTCCAGCCTGACCATCACCGGTCTGGCGACCGCCGTCACCGCCCCGGCGGTGCCGCGGCTGCTGGGGGCGTTCGACCGGCGGGCGGTGCTCGCCGTGGCGATGGTGGTGGTGGCCGCGGGCAACGCGCTGACGGTCCTGGCGGACGGCTTCGCCCTGCTGGTGGTCGCGCGGATCGTGCTGGGGGCCGGGATGGGGGCGGTGTGGGGGCTGGCGTCCGCTGTCGCGGGGCGGCTCGTGGCGCCGCGCGGGGCGGCGCTGGCGGTCTCGGCCGTTGTGAGCGGGGTGGCGGCGGCCTCGGTCGTCGGGGTGCCGCTGGGCACCCTGGTCAGCAACGCCTTCGGGTGGCGCGCCGGGTTCACCGCCCTCTCCGCCGCCGCGCTGCTCCTCGCCGCCGCGCTGGCGCTGGCGCTCCCCCCGCTCCCCCGGCCGGCCGCCCCGGCGGACGGCCCGGACGCCGGGGCCGCCCGGGAGCCGCTGTCGCGGATCGCGCCGGTGACCACCGGCCTGGTGCTGATCCTCCTCCTGGTGACGGCGCACTTCGCCGCGTACACCTATGTGCGGCCGATGCTGGAGGAGCGCACCGGGCTGGCCCCGGGGCCGATCGCCCTGGTCCTGCTGGTCTACGGCGTCTTCGGACTGATCGGCAACTTCGCCACCGGCGCCCTGGCGGCCCGCCGCGCCCGGTCCACGGTGCTGGGCCTGGCGGCGGGCATCACGGCGGCCGTCGCCCTGCTCGCGCTCTTCAGCCCGCTGACCGTGCCCACCGTCGTCTCCATGGCCCTGTGGGGTCTGGCGTACGGCGGGATGTCGGTGGGCGGCCAGCTCTGGATGTCCCAGTCGGCGCCGCACCGGATCGAGCAGGTGACCGGGGTGTACGTGGGGGTCTTCACCGGCTCCATCGCCCTGGGGGCGTTCCTCGGCGGGGCCGTCGTGGAGACGGGCGGGATCACCGTGCTGCTCTGGGGCGCCGCCGGGCTCGCGGCCGTGGCCCTCGCCGTGGGACTGGCCGGCCAGGGGCCCCGGCCCCGGCACTCGTCCCCGTAGCGGGACCGCCGGAGGCGTGCACCGGACCCAGGAGTCGTCCGTCTCGATGCTGATGCGGCGCCGTGACGCCCGGGTGGATGTCACCTGCGACCCGGAGGAACCGACCCGGGTGCGCGGCGGACGGGCCGTGGGACACCTGGCGGCGGGGGTCGTCCTCGGGCTCCTGGGGCTGGGCGGGGTACTGCCGTCGGTGGCCGTGTTCGTGAGCGTCACGGTCGGGGCGCTGCTGCCCGGCTGAGGGGCCCGGCCCCCGCCGGAGGGCGATGCCCGCTGCCCGCCAACACCCGCCTCACACCCCGCAGTTGCGTTGCCCTTGTCACACCCTCCCCGCTCAACCTCTGCGCGCGTCACACCGTCCCCCCGTGCGTAGACGGACTGGACGAGGAGGACAGCGCATGCGCAGAACGCTCACGGGGATGGTGTCCCTGGCCGTGCTGATGGGCACGGTGACGGCGGCCGGGGCCACCGCCGCCGAGATACCGGAGCGGGCGGCGGGGCAGGAGAGCCGGGCGGCGGATCTCAGGGACCGGCTGCTGGCGATCCCGGGGATGACCGTCATCAGCGAGGAACAGGTGGGGAAGCACCGGTACTTCGAGCTGGGCTACGAGCAGCCCGTCGACCACCGGAACCCCTCCAAGGGCACCTTCCAGCAGCGCCTCACCCTGCTGCACAAGGACGTGAACCGGCCCACCGTCTTCCACACCTCGGGCTACTTCCTGTGGGGCAGCCCGGAGCGGTCCGAGCCGGCGCGGATCATCGACGGCAACGAAGTGAACATGGAGCACCGCTTCTTCCCGCCGTCGCGGCCCTCGCCCGCCGACTGGTCGAAGCTGACGATCAAGCAGGCGGCGGACGACCAGCACCGGCTGTTCACCGCGCTCAAGTCGGTCTACACCAAGAAGTGGATCTCCACGGGCGCCTCCAAGGGCGGGATGACCGCGACCTACTACGAGCGCTTCCACCCGAACGACATGGACGGCGTGGTCGCCTATGTGGCGCCCAACGACGTCCACAACAAGCAGGACACGGCGTACGACCGCTTCTTCCGGAAGGTCGGCACCGAGAAGTGCCGCGGCCTTCTCGCGGGGATGCAGCGGGAGGGGCTGATCCGGCGGGCCGCGCTGGAGAAGCGGTACGAGAGGGAGGCGGCCGAGGCCGGGGAGACCTTCACCGCGTTCGGCGGCGGCGCCAAGCAGGCGTACGAGAGCGGGATCGTGGGCATGGACTGGGGGTTCTGGCAGTACGCCGGGATCGACCTGTGCGACTACATCCCCGCCAAGCCCGCGAAGCTGTCATCCGACCAGCTCTACGACGCGCTGAACGAGCTGGGCGGCATCGGCGGGGGCGACTCCTCCCTTCAGGACTTCGTGCCGTACTACTACCAGGCCGGGACCGAGCTGGGGTCGCCCTCGCTGAAGACCCCGCCGCATCTGCGGGGGCTGGTGCGCTACCCCGAGATGGGGCCGCGCGACTTCGTGCCCAAGAGCATTCCGATGACCTTCAAGCCGAAGGCGATGGCCGATGTGGACCGCTTCGTGCGGGACAGCGCGCGGCGGATGCTCTTCGTCAACGGCGAGTACGACCCGTGGGCGGCGGAGCCGTTCCGGCTGGGCCGGGGCGCGAAGGACAGCTATGTCATGACCGCGCCCAAGGCCAGTCATATGGCCGATATCAGCATGCTGGGGGCCAAGGACAGGGCGCTCGCCACCGCGAAGATCCAGGAGTGGGCCGGGGTGGCCACGGCGGCCGTGCGGAAGGAGCCGTCGCGGGCCGAACCCCTGGCGGCGTACAGCGCTCAGCTCGACCGGAAGGACACCCGGAAGGAGCGGTCACTGCGGCCGTGACCGGCTGAGAGGGGTGGGGGCGGGCACGGGCCGCGCCCCCACCCCGGGCCCGGAGAGCACCTGAAGAGCCCCGGGAGGTCTCGCGCGGATCAGGGCGAGGGGGTACGGGCCGCCGAGAGCAGCCGGTCGGTCTCGGCGGGCCGGAGCCGCAGGGCCGCCCCCACCGTCGCCAGGACCTCGCGCTCGGCGGGGCTGTAGGGCGCGTCCGCGAGGGCGATCCGGGCCCCCTGGAGCAGGATCGACTCCCGGCCCGCCGACGCCAGATGCGGCGCCAGCGGCTCCAGCGCCTCGTGCAGCTCGATCGCGAGGGCGGCGCCGTAGGGGCCGACATCGGCGACGAAGCGGCCGGTGTCGGCCGCGAGCGCCTCGATCAGCCCGGTGAGCTGGTCCTCGGTGCAGTCGTGCAGGCCGGCCGCGCGGACGGTGGCGACCGCCGTCTCCCGCACCTGGCGCGAGGAGGTGCCGCCGGAGGCGAGCACCGCGAGGGTGACCGTGTGCACGGCGTCCCGGAGCATCGCCGAGAAACGGGCGGTGGTGGGGTGGTCCAGCGCGTCCATGCCGAAGTGGCCGTGGCACGCGGCGCACTCGACCACCGGTCCGGCGTCCCCGCGCGGCAGCAGCGGAACACCGAGCAGGGTGAAACGGCGGCGGCCCGTGCGGCGGCGGTAGTTCCGGTCGCCTCCGCAGTCGGGGCAGAAGAACTCCCCGTCCCCTACCGTGTTCCACGAGGTATGAATGCCACAGACCAGCAGCTTTCGGCCAAACAATCCCCGGTCTGCGCGCACCGCGCACCTCCGTAACGCTCCGGCAACTTTCCCGCGTTGACGTGATGTTAGCCACACCGCAACCGTGCCGTCAGCACCCGGGCGGCAGTACGCCGACACATGGCCGATTCCCCGCCCTGCGATCCGCACACGAAACCCCGCGAACCGCCCGGCTCACGGGGCCGTGTCCACCAGGAAAGTCCGGGGAGGGACCCGCTCCCGCGCGATGGCCGGGGACAGCCGTGCCCCCGGCACATCCATCGGGGAATGTGCCGGGGGCACGGCGCAAACAGAACCCGGTTCAGCGACTGGCGCGGTTGACGGCGGAGACAACCGCCTTGAGCGACGCGCGGGTGGTGTTGGCGTCGATGCCGATGCCCCACAGGACCTTGCCGTCGATGGCGCACTCGATGTAGGAGGCGGCCTGGGCCGACGCGCCCTCACTCATGGTGTGCTCGGTGTAGTCCAGCAGCCGGGCGTCCACACCCACCGCGTTCAGCGCGGCGAAGAACGCGGAGATCGGTCCGTTGCCCGACCCGGACAGCACGGTCTCCGCCCCGTCCACCACCGCCTCGACGGTCAGGGTGTCGATGCCGTCGGTGTCGGTGGTCGACTGGCCCGAGCGGAGCTGGACCCGGCCCCACGGGTTGTCCGGGTTGGGCAGGTACTCGTCCTGGAAGACCGACCAGATCGCCGCCGGGGTGACCTCGCCGCCCTCGGTGTCGGTCTTGTGCTGGATGATCCGCGAGAACTCGATCTGCATCCGGCGCGGCAGGTCCAGCTTGTGGTCGTTCTTCAGGACGTAGGCGATTCCGCCCTTGCCGGACTGGGAGTTGACCCGGATGACCGCCTCGTAGGAGCGGCCCACGTCCTTGGGGTCGATCGGCAGGTAGGGGACGTTCCATTCGAGGTCGTCGACGGACTTCCCGGCCGCCGCCGCCTCGCTCTCCATCGCGTCGAAGCCCTTCTTGATGGCGTCCTGGTGGGAGCCGGAGAAGGCCGTGTAGACCAGATCGCCCGCGTAGGGATGGCGCGGGTGGACCTCCATCTGGTTGCAGTACTCACTGGTGCGGCGGATCTCGTCGATCTGCGAGAAGTCGATCTGCGGGTCCACGCCCTGGGAGAACAGGTTCATGCCCAGCGTCACCAGGTCGACATTGCCCGTGCGCTCGCCCTGCCCGAACAGGCACCCCTCGATCCGGTCCGCGCCCGCCATCAGCGCCAGCTCGGCCGCCGCCACCGCCGTGCCCCGGTCGTTGTGCGGGTGGACGGAGAGGCAGACGTACTCCCGGCGGGAGAGGTTCCGGCTCATCCACTCGAACCGGTCCGCGTGCGTGGAGGGCGTCGAGCGCTCCACGGTCGCCGGCAGATTCAGGATGATCTCCCGGCCCGCCTCCGGCTGCCATACGTCCATCACGCCCTCGCAGACCTCCAGGGCGAAGTCCAGCTCGGTGTCGGTGAAGATCTCGGGGCTGTACTGGTAGCCGAAGACCGTCTCCGGGCCGAGGATCTTCTCCGCGTACTCCACCACCAGCCGGGTGCCGTCCACGGCGATCTGCCGCACCTGCTCGCGCGACCCCCGGAAGACGACCCGGCGGAAGGTGGGCGCGGTGGCGTTGTACAGGTGCACGGTGGCGCGGTGGGCGCCGCGCAGCGACTCCACCGTCCGCTCGATCAGCTCCTCGCGCGCCTGGGTCAGCACCGAGATCGTCACGTCCTCGGGGATCGCGCCGTCCTCGATGATCGAGCGGACGAACGCGAAGTCCGTCTCGCCGGAGGAGGGGAAGCCGACCTCGATCTCCTTGTAGCCCATCCGGACCAGCAGATCGAACATCTCCCGCTTGCGGGCGGGGGACATCGGGTCGATCAGGGCCTGGTTGCCGTCCCGCAGATCCGTGGACAGCCAGCGCGGGGCGGCCGTGATCCGGTTCTCCGGCCAGGTGCGGTCCGGGATGTCGACGGCCTCGTACCCGCCGTACTTGTGCACCGGCATGCCGGACGGCTTCTGGGTGTGCGTCGCGTTGGTGATCGGCGTCGGGCGGCCGACGGAATTCTCGGACATCTGCGCAGGGCTCCTCGGGGGTCCAGAAGTGTGGACGGCCGACGATTTCGAAGCAGCACCAGATCCCGCGGGGAGGGAGTCGGCCTACGACTACAGGCCCTCGCCGCGGCAGCTAAGGAGAAGCAGCCCGAAACGCATGATGCGCGGAAGCGTAACCGAGAAATCGGGGATGCACCGCTCCGTATCAGTATGCGGGATGTCCGTGTTCCGGCTGTGCGGGATACTTCACTCCATTTCACTAATCATCGTCGCAACTAGTGACAGTGGAGTAACTCAGTGCCACATTGCCGGACATGGCAGACACGCACGCAGTTTCCCACCCACGCCACCCCGTCTTCTGCACGATCATCCCGCCGCACCTCCTGGACACCCTGGCCCGGAGCGCGGACGAGCTGCTCGCGGCGGTCGCGCAGCGCACTCTGGAGCTGGACGCCGCCAACCGCACCCGGCGCCGGATCACCACGGTCCGGGGGCTGACCGGCTCCGTGGTCTCCGCGCTCACCGGGGCCGCCCCCGAGGAGCCGGACCGCACCATCCACGACTGTGAGCACCGCACCCGGCTGCCCGGGAAGAAGGTCCGCGCCGAGGGCTCCCCGCCCGGACAGGACTCCACCGTCAACCGTGTGTACGCGGGCCTGGGCGCCACCTTCGAGCTGTTGCAGAAGAGCTACGGCCGCAGCTCGCTGGACGGCGAGGGGCTGCCGCTGATCGCGAGCGTCCACTACGACCAGAACTACTCCAACGCCTTCTGGGACGGCGAGCAGATGGTGTTCGGCGACGGGGACGGGGAGATCTTCCTCGACTTCTCCCTCCCGGTCGACGTCATCGCGCACGAGCTGGCCCACGGCCTCACCCAGTACACGGCGAAGCTGGAGTACTTCAGCCAGTCGGGCGCGCTCAACGAGTCCGTGTCCGATGTCATCGGCTCGCTGGTCAAGCAGTCGACGCTGGGCCAGACCGCCGACGAGGCCGACTGGCTGATCGGCGCCGGGCTGCTGGCCCCGCGCGTCCAGGGGGTGGCGCTGCGGAGCATGAAGGCGCCCGGGACGGCGTACGACGACGATGTGCTCGGCAAGGACCCGCAGCCCGCGACGATGGACGACTATGTCCGCACCGGGCAGGACAACGGCGGCGTCCACATCAACTCCGGCATCCCCAACCACGCCTTCTATCTGCTGGCGACCGAGCTGGGCGGGAAGTCGTGGGAGCGCGCCGGGCAGATCTGGTTCGACACCCTGACCGGGGGCGAGCTGTCGCCGGACGCCC
This sequence comes from Streptomyces sp. NPDC001985, assembly GCF_040296845.1. Taxonomy (NCBI): domain Bacteria; kingdom Bacillati; phylum Actinomycetota; class Actinomycetes; order Kitasatosporales; family Streptomycetaceae; genus Streptomyces; species Streptomyces sp. NPDC001985. Next base: position 45,646 of record NZ_JBEOYB010000043.1, on the reverse strand, counting down.
GGTTCGCCGAGTTCGCGCGGCTCACCGTGGAGGCGGCACGGGCCCGTTACGGCGAGGGCGAGGAGCACCAGGCGGTGCTGAAGGCGTGGTCGACGGTGAAGGTGCCGACCGACTGAGAGCCCCGGCTGAGAGCCCTGACCGACCGCCCCCGGGTGACCGCCCCGAGGCGCCGGTGACCGGCACCCGGGGCGACCGGCGCCGGGGCGTCGGTCCGGCCGTGGCCGTGCTACCGCGCCGGACCGATCCGTACTAGAACGGAACGCATGCGCATCCAGGTACGACGTACGGGCGGCTTCGCCGGGATCGAGCGGTTCGCCGAGGTGGACACCGCGGACCGCGACGACCCCGGCAGCTGGGTCGCCCTCGCCGGGCAGGCCCTGACCGAGGGCCGTGACACGCCCCCGGTGGGCGTGCCCGACGGATTCAGCTACCAGATCACGGTCGACGGGCGGACGGTCTACTGCGCCGACCCCCGGCTGACACCGGAGCAGCGCGAGCTGATCTCCCGGGTGCTGAAGGAGGGGTCATGACCGATCCCGGCTGGTGAGACCGGCGCCGGCGGCGGGGCCCGGCGCCCGGCCCGGTATCCGTACCGCTCAGAAGCCGAGCCTGCGGAGCTGCTTCGGGTCCCGCTGCCAGTCCTTCGCGACCTTGACGTGCAGATCCAGATAGACCGGGGTGCCGAGCAGCGCCTCGATGTGCTTGCGGGACTTGGTCCCGACCTCCTTCAGGCGCTTGCCCTGGGGGCCGATGATGATGCCCTTCTGGCTGGGGCGCTCGATGTACACATACGCGTGGATGTCCAGCAGCGGCCTGTCCGCCGGGCGGTCCTCGCGCGGGATCATCTCCTCGACGACGACCGCGATCGAGTGCGGCAGCTCGTCCCGGACGCCCTCCAGGGCGGCCTCGCGGATCAGCTCGGCGACCATGACCTGCTCCGGCTCGTCCGTGAGGTCGCCCTCCGGGTAGAGCGCGGGGCCCTCGGGGAGCAGCGGCACCAGCAGATCGGCCACGAGCCGCACCTGCTTGTCGCCGACGACCGAGACCGGGATGATCTGGGCCCACTCGATGCCCAGCTCCCGGCCGAGCTGGTCGATGGCGATGAGCTGCTCGGCGAGGGTCTTGGAGTCCACCAGGTCGGTCTTGGTGACGATCGCGACCTTGGGGGTCTTGCGGACCTCGGCCAGCTCCTTGGCGATATAGCGGTCGCCGGGGCCGAGCTTCTGGTCGGCGGGCAGGCAGAAGCCGATGACATCGACCTCGGCCCAGGTGGCGCGGACCACGTCGTTGAGCCGCTCGCCGAGGAGGGTGCGCGGCTTGTGGAGCCCGGGGGTGTCGACCAGGATCAGCTGCGCCTCGGGGCGGTGGACGATGCCGCGCACGGTGTGCCGGGTCGTCTGCGGCCTGCTGGAGGTGATCGCCACCTTCTGCCCGACCAGAGCGTTCGTGAGCGTGGACTTGCCCGCGTTGGGACGGCCGACGAAGCAGGCGAAGCCCGCCCGGTGGGACGCGGGCTCGGAGGAGGGGGTACGAACACTCATGCCGCCCATTGTCGCTGATGCCGGACGCCCCCGTGGCCTCAGGCCCGGCCGGGTGCGCCGCCGGGCCCGGCGGGAGCCCGGGTGCCGGTCCCGGCGAAGGCCCGGCCCCGGTGCCGTATCCGCAGCCGGACCCCCGTACCGGCCGCGGCGGCGAGCAGGGCGGCGGCGAGCAGCCAGGGCAGGGCGAGGAAGGAGACCCCGGCGGACTCCCGCACCTCCCGCGCGGTCGCCGTCAGCTCGATCCGGCCCCAGTCGAGCTGGGGCGAGTCCGGCCACCGCTCGGTGAGCCGGATGCGCTGGCGGGGCAGCAGCTCGGAGGGGACCTTCGTGAGGTTCCGGCGGAGCAGCTCGCGGCCGAAGAGCCCCTCGGCCCTGAGGGCGACCCTGGGGTTGAGGGTGACATTGCCCCGGTTGTGCAGGGTGTACGAGATGAGGGCGCCGGCCTCGCGGGTGCCGGGGATCAGGGGCCGGTCCTGGGTGAGGGAGACGGACTCGACGGAGAGCGCGGGCACGGTCGGCCCGTTCACCCGGAGGTGGACCCGGGCGCCGACCGCCTGCCGGACGCCGACGGCGACCCCGCCGTCCGCGCCCCGGGTCCGGGCCACCCGCTCGTCGAGGGCGACCAGCGCGCCGGGGTGGTCGCCCGGTTCGGCGGACTCGGGGACGGTGAGGGTGTACGGGACGGTGACCGAGGAGCGGGCGGGCACGGTGACCGTGTCGCGGTGGGGTCTGGCCCAGGCGCCGACGCCGCGCTGCCGCTCGCCCGGGGAGCGCACGGCGAAGCCGCCGTCGCGCGCGGTGTTGTAGGCGTCGGCCGCGTAGAGCCGGAAGGTCAGCGGCGCGGTGGTGCTGTTGCCGACGGTGACCCTGTCGGTGATGGTCTGGCCCGGGTCGGCCACGAGGTGGAAGTACGGGCGGCTGCCCGGCTCCGCCGCCTGCGGGAAGACCGACCACTGCCCGTTGTCGGCGGCGCGGGCCGGGCCCGCGCCGAGGAGCGGTGCCAGGAGGAGGGCGGGGAGCAGGGCGTACAGCGCGGGCTTGGAGGGCATGGGTGCGGACCCCGGTCGTTCGGCGGGGCGGACCGGGCGGGACCCGGTCCGCCGGGCGGTCGGGTGAGGGCGGTCAGGTGAGGGTGAGCGTGAGCACGCCGGAGTACTCGCCGGGGGCGGTGAACGCCGGGACCTTCAGCGACATCCGGGCGTCGACGGTGAACTCGCCGCCGGTGCGGGTGCCGTTCGGCGCGGACGCGAGGGTCGCGCCCTCGCTGCCCACGGCGCCCTCGGAGCCGGCCGCGCAGGTGCTGGGGCTGCCCTCCTTGGTGGTGCAGGCGGGGACCCACCGGAGCTTTCCGGCGTCGATGGTGCCGGGGCCGGTGAAGTCGGTGACCTTGCCGGTCAGCGACCAGCCGGCGGCGCCGCCCCGGTAGTCCTTGACGGTGACCGTCCGGAGATCGCCGTCGGCCCCGCCGCCGGTGCCGTAGTCGACGGAGGAGAGGGCGACGCTCTCCCCGGCCTGGGACATGGAGAGGGTTCCGGCGGTGACGGACGCGGTGAGCTTCTGGCTGTTCCCGGGGACCGGGGTGTCGTCGGTGACGGTGTACGCCACCGGGCCCGCGCCCTTCGATGAGGACCAGGAGGCGCCCTCGTACGCCACGATCCCGGTGGTCGCCCGGTCGTTCACCTTCAGCCGGCCGGTGAAGCCCCCATCGGCGCCGGAGGTGAAGGTCAGCTTGTCGGCGGTCTGGGCGGCGCCGGCGCGGCCGGCCAGGGTGATGCCGGTGAGCGCGGTGAACCCGGTACCGGTGACGGTGACCCGGTCGCCGGGCCTGCCGGAGGAGGTGGCGAGGGTGATCGCCCGCTCGTTGGCCCCGGGCCCTCCGGTCGCGGTGACCGTCTCGGAGACGGGGGCGGGCGGGTTGCTCACGGTGCAGGGGGTGTCCAGCTCCATGATGTAGCTGGTGTGGATGTTGTAGTCGCCGGGCGAGAGGGTGATCGCGCCGGCGGCGGTGACCTTGAAGGTGCCGGTCATCGAGAACGACGGGAACTCGCCCTTGCCGGGGACGGGCGGGTTCTTCTTCGGCCCGGTGACGGAGAGCTTTCCGCTCTGGGCGCCGCCGATGGCCACTTCCCCGGTGGGGGTCATGATGTCGGCGGGCAGGGCCAGGTCGACGGGGTTGCCGGCGGCGGGCTTGGTCACCTGGTAGGTGACGGTGACGGTGTCGCCGACCTTCGGGGCGGACGTGTCGACGCTGATCCGGGCGGTGGTGGTGCCGTTGACCGGCGGGATGCCGGCGATCGGCGGCGGGACGCAGCGGGTGGCGAAGTCGACGGCCTTCGACGCGGTGGTCCGGTCGGTGGTCCGGTCGGTGGCCTGGGCGGTGGACTGGGCGGTGGACTGGGCGGTGGTCCGGTCGGTGGCCTGGGCGTTCGCGGGTGCGGTGAGGGCCGCCGTACCGGCGATGAGCGCGACCGCGCCGAGGGCCGCGGTCCAGCGCCGGGGCCCGCGCCGGCGGCGGGGAGATGGCCTTCGTACGGCTGGATTCCTGCTTGCCGATGCCATGAGGGTGCCCCCTTCGGAGGTGTGCTGGGGGCCATTGACGGGGGGTGGCGCGGAGAAGTCAATGGAGCCGAAATCCCCTGACTGATGACCCATCGGACAGTGGCAGGATCGGGGCGGCGGTCCGGCGCGGAGAGCGCCACCGCCCGGGGCGGTGGCGCCGGTCGCGCGTGGGGCGGTCGGGGTCAGAAGACGAACGGGCCCGGGGTCTGGGAGGTCAGGGCGTCACAGTTGACCGGGACGCCGAAGATGGTCATCGACAGGGCCGTACCGGCGAAGTACGAGTCGAGGACGTTGCCGGAGGCGACGGTGCCGTTGAGCGGACCGATCGTCACCGCGGAGTTGGCGGGGAGCGCCGGGTTCCGCTTGCCGGTGAACTTGACGGTCCCGCCGCCCCGTTTGGCGAGGGTGAGGGTGGCGTTGATCTGGTTGGCGCCGACGGCGATCGGGGTGGTGACCGCCGAGTTGATGGTGATGGTGGCCGAGGTGCCGCTCTGGGTCGCGGACAGGGTCGCCGTGCCGCCGCCCCAGGAGCCGCAGTCGTAGTTGGCCTGGGCCGAACCCGGGGTGACGGCCGCGGCGGCCGGGGCGAGGGCCAGGGAGGCGGCGGCGAGCGCTCCCGCCGCCAGGGCCGTGCCGATCAGTGCTCTGCTGCCTCGCATGGGGGATTCCCCTTCCCGTTTCGGGGATCGTGGTGGAGACCCGCGCCGGGCCCGGGACCCGGGCACCGCCGCAGCCGGTCCGGGTCAGGGGCACCCGGGCGGACGGGCGGGCAGGGCGGGGCACGGCGGAGGCCGGTGACGAAGGCGCGCGTGGACCGTCGGGAGAACTCCGCGGGCGGGGTGCGCACGCCACACGGACGGAGGAACGCGGACGGCTCGGCACGGGACCGCGACTCGGGTCCGGGTCCGGGCCGCCCAGTGGAGCTGACGGTCCGTCGGTTGAGCTGAACTGCTGTTCATTGAGGCGCACGCGAGCGGCGATGGCAAGACACAGGGGCGTGATTCTTCGGCGGGGCCGTGGATCGGTACGGCCCCGCCCCGGCGGGAGGGGGGCGGCGCGCGGGGCGGGAGAAGGGCGGCGCGCGGGGCGGGAGGAGGGCGGCGCGCGGCGGACGAGGTGCGGCGCCCCCGGGGATCAGCCGGCCGTGACCGCCGACTTCAGGACGCCGTCGGGGCCCGCGAGCAGCACCGGGGTGGCGGGGCCGCCCAGGTCCCGTACGGCAGCGCGGTCGGCGTCGGACGCGGAGTCGGCGTCCGAGACGACGACGGCGGCCTCCAGGGACCGCGCGCCGCTGGCCACGGCCATGGCCACGGCGGTCTGGAGGGCGCTGAGCGCCAGGGACTCCAGGGCGACGGTGCCGGCCACATAGGTGCGTCCGGTCTCGTCCCGTACGGCCGCGCCCTCGGGGACACCGTTGCGGGCCCGGGCGCTGCGCGCCAGCGTGATGATCTTGCGGTCCTCGGGACCGAGGTCGCCGGGGTCGGTGCTCTGCGTCATGCCCCGAGCATAGGACGCCCCCGCGCGGCCGTCGGCGAGGACCCCGGTCCCCCGCCGACGGGGGCCCTGGGAGGGGCGGGACCTGCGGGCGGGCCGGGCTCACGGGCGGGAGGGCCCGAGGCCGACAGGCTCAGGGCAGGCAGGGTCCGAGGCGGCAGCGCTCAGGGGCGGGCGGGGCCTGCGGGCCGGGCGGGGCGGGCGGGGCCTGCGGGCCGGGCGGGCGCGCCGGGTTTGTCCGGGTCGCCCGTCACCCGGGCGAACCCAGCCCTGCCGGCGAGCTGAGGCACAGAATCCAGCCTCGCTGGGGGCACCTCCCGGAGGTAGCTCTGGGGGAGATTGAGGCTCGGGGGGCGCGGGGGCGCGGGGGCGCGGGGGCCGGCCCCCGACCGTGGCCCGCACCGTGCGGGCAGAGCCTGCCGGGGCGGCCGGGTTCAGGTGTCGGCCCGGCTCACGGGCGGTCCAGGCGGAGGCGGGCCGCCTTCGGGAGGCCCGCCACCACCAGGTCGTAGGAGTCCTCGATCAGCTCCCGGACCATCGCGTCCGGGAGCAGCCCGACGGTCACCGTGTTCCAGTGGCGCTTGTTCATGTGCCAGCCGGGGGCGATGGCGGCCGGATGGTCCGCGCGGAGCCGGACCGCGATCTCCGGCTCGCACTTCAGATTGACCGTCAGGGGATCGGCGTCGAGGGCGCAGAGCGCGAACATCTTCCCGGCGACCTTGAAGACCGAGGTCTCCGGACCGAAGGGAAACTCCTCCGCCGCGTCGTTGAACTCCAGGCAGAACGCCCTCAGCCGCCGCGCCCTCATGCCGCGTGCTCCCCCTCCGGACGGGAATCGACGGGCTCCGCGAGCACCGTGACGATCTTGTTCCGGCGGCCGGCCGGGGACTCGGCGGTCAGCCGCAGCGCCCGTCCGTCCGGAAGGTCGACCACGGCGCTCGCCCCGGAGATGGGCACCCTGCCCAGGGCCTTGGCGAGCAGCCCGCCGACGGTCTCCACGTCCTCGTCGTCCAGCTCGTCCAGGCCGTACAGCTCGCCCAGATCGCCGATGTCGAGCCGCGCGGTCACCCGGTAGCGGCCCCCGCCCAGCTCCTCGACGGGGGGCAGCTCACGGTCGTACTCATCGGTGATCTCGCCGACGATCTCCTCCAGGATGTCCTCGATGGTGACGATCCCGGCCGTGCCGCCGTACTCGTCGATGACCACGGCGACATGGTTCCGCTTCTGCTGCATCTCACGGAGCAGATCCCCGGCGTTCTTGGTGTCGGGGACGAAGACGGCGGGGCGCATCGCCGTGGAGATCAGATCGTTCTCGGCGTCACGGTTGACATGGGTCTTCCGCGCCAGGTCCTTCAGATAGACGATGCCGACGACATCGTCCTCGTTCTCCCCGGTGACGGGGATGCGGGAGAAACCCGAGCGCAGGGCGAGGGTGAGCGCCTGACGGACGGTCTTGTACCGCTCGATGGAGATCAGGTCGGTGCGCGGCACCATCAGCTCGCGGACGAGGGTGTCGCCCAGCTCGAAGACCGAGTGCACCATCCGGCGCTCGTCGTCCTCGATCAGGGACTCCTGCTCGGCCAGGTCCACCAGCGCCCGCAGCTCCGCCTCACTGGCGAAGGGGCCCTTGCGGAACCCCTTCCCCGGGGTGAGCGCGTTGCCGATCAGGATCAGCAGCTGGGGAATGGGGCCCATGATCCGGGCCAGCGGCAGCAGCACATAGGCCGCCGCGGTGGCGGTGTTCAGCGGATGCTGACGGCCGATCGTGCGCGGGGAGACCCCGACGGCGACATAGGAGACCAGGACCATGACGCCGATGGCGACGGCCAGCGCCTCCCAGGTCTCGGGGAACTCCTGGAGGCAGGCGTAGGTGACCAGCACCCCCGCCGCCATCTCGCAGGCCACCCGCACCAGCAGGGCGACATTGAGATAGCGGGTGGGGTCGGCGGCGACCTGCTCCAGCCGGGCCGCGCCGCGCCTGCCCGCCCGTACCGCCTCGGCGGCGCGGAAGCTGGAGACCCGCGCGATGCCCGCCTCGGCGCACGCCGCCAGCCAGGCGACCACGACCAGCAGGACCGCGCCGAGAACCAGGGGGGCGCTCATGAGAGGGTCGGCGCCGGCGAGGGACCGGTGAGGCCCGTCTCCGCCCGCCAGCCGTCGATGATCGCCGCCTGGAGGCCGAACATCTCGGCCTTCTCGTCCGGCTCCTCGTGGTCGTACCCCAGCAGATGGAGCACGCCGTGGACGGTGAGGAGCTGGAGCTCCTCGTCCATGGAGTGCTGGGTCGGGGCCTGCTCGCCCTGCTGCCGGGCCACCTCGGGACAGAGCACGATGTCGCCGAGGAGCCCCTGCGGGGGCTCCTCGTCGTCCTTGACCGGGGGACGCAGTTCGTCCATCGGGAAGGACATGACATCGGTGGGGCCCGGCAGATCCATCCACTGGATGTGGAGCTGCTCCATGGCTTCGGCGTCCACGACGATCACCGACAGCTCGGAGAGCGGATGGATGCGCATCCGGGCGAGGGCGTAGCGGGCGACATCGAGGATCGCCCGCTCGTCGACCTCGGTTCCGGACTCGTTGTTGACGTCGATCGACATGGTGTGCTGTACCGCTACTTCCCGGTTCCGGTCCCATGGCCGTGGCGGGCACCGCTGCGGGTGCCGCCCGCGCCGCTGTGCTGGGCGCCCTGGCCGTCGTACTTCTCGTACGCGTCGACAATACGGCCGACGAGCTTGTGCCGTACGACGTCATGGGACGTGAGACGCGAGAAGTGGACGTCCTCGACGCCGTCCAGGATGTCCTGGACCTGGCGCAGACCGCTCTTGGTGCCGTTGGGCAGGTCGACCTGGGTGACATCGCCGGTGATGACGATCTTCGAGTCGAAGCCCAGCCGGGTCAGGAACATCTTCATCTGCTCGGCGCTGGTGTTCTGCGCCTCGTCGAGAATGATGAAGGCGTCGTTGAGGGTCCGGCCGCGCATGTACGCCAGGGGCGCGACCTCGATGGTGCCCGCGGCCATCAGCCGGGGGATCGAGTCGGGGTCGAGCATGTCGTGCAGCGCGTCGTAGAGCGGGCGGAGATAGGGGTCGATCTTCTCGTAGAGCGTGCCGGGGAGGAAGCCGAGGCGCTCGCCCGCCTCGACGGCGGGGCGGGTCAGGATGATCCGGTTGACCTGCTTGGACTGGAGGGCCTGGACCGCCTTGGCCATCGCGAGATAGGTCTTGCCGGTGCCCGCGGGGCCGATGCCGAAGACGATGGTGTGCTTGTCGATGGCGTCGACATAGCGCTTCTGGTTGAGGGTCTTGGGGCGGATGGTGCGGCCGCGGCTGGAGAGGATGTTCTGGGTGAGCACCTCGGCGGGGGTCTCGGCGGTGCCGTCGGCGCCCGCCTCCCCGCTCGCCCGGAGCATGGCGATCGAGCGTTCCACTGCGTCCTCCGTCATCGGCTGTCCGGTGCGGAGCACCAGCATCATCTGATCGAACAGTCGCTGGACGAGCGCGACTTCCGCCGCGTCACCGACAGCGCTGACCTGATTGCCCCGGACATGGATGTCGGCCGCCGGGAAGGCCTTCTCGATCACGCGCAACAGGGCGTCACCCGAGCCGAGGACGGTCACCATGGGGTGCTTGGCGGGGACCGCGAACTCGGCTCGTGCCTGCCCCGTCGCCGGGGGGCCCGCCGCGCCCTGGGGCTGCGGGGGGAGGGTGTGGGCTGTGGGTGTGTGAGTCATGGGCCGGCTCTGTGGCCTGCACATACCTCCCGTTGCAGGGTTCTCGCCGCTCGACAACCTCTGGACATCAAGCGTACGACGCCGCACCGACAACGACCGAGGGCTTTTCGCCGCCCGTGCCCCCGGGTCCGGGGCGGGGAGGGTCAGGCCGGGCTGCGGAAGCCGATGGTCGGGACGGCGCGGCGCAGCGGCCACGGGCGCGCCGGGGCGGGGAGCAGCCGCTCCAGGAAGGCGTACCGGCCGAGCGCGCCGCCGGTCTGGCCGCGCACCCCCTGGACCTGGCGCCACCAGGAGGCGATCTCCATCCAGCCGGGGGCGGAGAGCGAGCCGCCGAACTCCTGCACGGAGAGCGCGGCGGTGAGCCCGGCGAAGGCGAGGCGGTCGGCGAGGGGCCAGCCGGCGAGCGTCCCGGTGACGAAGCCGGCGACGAAGACGTCCCCGGCCCCGGTCGGGTCGAGCGCCTCCACGGCGATGGCCGGGACCCGCGCGCTCTCGCCGGTGGCGCCGTCCACGGCGCAGGCGCCCTCGGCGCCGAGGGTGACGACGGCGACCGGGACCCGCTCGGCGAGGGCGTGGGCGGCGGCGAGCGGGGTGCGGGTGCGGGTGTAGCGCATGGCCTCCTCGGCGTTGGGGAGGAAGGCCTCGCAGTGCTCCAGGTCGTCGAGGTCGGCGGGGTCCCAGCGGCCGGTCTCGTCCCAGCCGACATCCGCGAAGACCCGGGTGCCGGTGCGGGCGGCCTGGGCGATCCACTCGTCGCGCCGGCCGGGGGTGAGGGAGGCGACGGCGGCGCGGGCGGGCGGGGGCCGGTCCGGGGCGGGCTCGGGCGGCGGGGCCTCGTGGCCGTGGGAGACCATGGTGCGCTCGCCCTCGTACGCCATGGAGACGGTGACCGGGGAGTGCCAGCCGGGGACGGTGCGTGAGAGGGAGAGGTCGATGCCCTCGCCCTGTTCGAGGGCGTCCCAGCAGTAGTCGCCGTAGTGGTCGTCGCCGAAGGCGGCGGCGAGTGAGGTGCGCAGCCCGAGCCGGGCCAGGGCGGTGGCCATGTTGGCGACCCCGCCGGGGCTGGAGCCCATGCCGCGGGCCCAGGACTCGGTGCCGCGGACGGGGGCGGAGTCGAGGCCGGTGAGGATGATGTCGAGGAAGACGGTGCCGGTGAGGTAGACGTCGCAGCCGGGGTCGGTGGGGGTGCGGAGGTGGGAGAGGGGGTCGAGGCAGGGGGGCCTGCGGTCGGGGGGTGGTGCGGGGTGGTGATGGGGGGTGTGCCTTGTGCTCACTGGGCCGCCGCTTCTGTGCGTGGTGCGATCCGGCCAGTCTGCCAAACCCGCCCGCGCGCCGAGAGCCCGCACATCCCCGCCCCGCCCGCTACCACCGCCTCGCCCGGCAAACCCGGCCCGCCCGCTACCTCCAGCCCGTCCGGCGCTTGAGGACGGACCCCGCACCACGGGTGGCCCGAGCAAACCCAGCGGGTCCGGCACACCCAGCCCGTCCGGCGCTTGAGGACGGACCCTGTGCCACAGGACCCCGCACCCTGCGGGCCACGGTCGGGGGCCAGCCCCCGAACCCCCGCGCCTCAATCGCCGGAGGGGCTGGAGTGGTGCGGCTCAAACGCCGGAGGGAGGGGTGGTGCTGCCTCAGGTCGCCGGAAGGGCCGAGGGGTGCTGCCTCGGGTCGCCGACCGGCTGGATTTCGTGCCTCGGGTCGCTCAGGTTGGGCGAGGGGTGAGGGGGAGGCGGGCGTACTGGCGGCAGGTGCGGGCGGTGGAGGCCAGCAGTGCGTGGGACGCGGCGGCCAGGGCGCCGGCCAGAGCCGTCAGGGGCCAGTTCCGGTCCAGCACCGCCACCGCGACGAACCCCAGCGCACCCACCCCCATCGCCATCGCCGCCCCCGTCCCGCTCCAGGCCACCACCAGGGGCAGCCGGGACGGGACGCGCAGCCGCCGGCCCGGGCTGCCGGTCGCGGCCAGCGCCCCCGCCGCGAGCAGCGCCGCCGCGACCGAGACCCCCGCCAGATGGAGCCCCAGCACCCCCCACCCGTCGTCCACGGCCCCCCTCAGCAACAGCAGGCACACCACCAGCAGCGGCACCGTGAGCCCCGCCGCGCGTGCCGTGTGCCGGGCCTGGGCGATGGTCAGTTCGCGCTGCCAGCTCGGCGCCAGCTCCTCCGGCGTCCCGAACTCCCGCACCGCCCGCCGGGCGGCCTCCTCGCGGGACAGCCCGCCGCGCGCGTACGCCTCGACCGTGTCCGTCAGCCCTTCCCTGATCTCCTCGATCAGCCGGGACTTGACCCGGGCCGGCCCGTGAACGGCCGCCGCCAGCTCCGCCACGTACCGCTCCACGGGGTCGGACGAGGGCCGTCCGGCGCTCACAGCGCCCGCGCCGGGTTCAGGACCGAGCCGATCGCGTCCGTGAACTCCTGCCAGGCCGTGCGCTCGGACGCCAGGCTCCCCCGCCCCGCGTCGGTGAGTTCATAGACCCGGCGGCGCCGCTCCCCCGTCGTCTCCCAGCTGCCGCGCAGCAGCCCCAGCCGCTCCAGCCGGTTGAGCGCCGGGTAGATCGTGCCCGTGCGCAGCTCCAGCACACCGCCGCTGCGCCGCTGTACGGCGGTGATGATCGCGTAGCCGTGCAGCGGGCCCGGTTCGAGCACGGCCAGGAGCAGGCCGTCCAGGTGGCCGCGTACCGCATCTGTCCTCATGGATTGGCAGCCTATCCATAGGAAGCCTTGGCATGCTATCTATTGGCAGCCAACCTATTCAGCCTCCGGAGGGTCGTCCCGGTGACCACGTTCCTGCTGTCCGTCCACGTCCTCGCGGCGATCCTGACCATCGGTCCGGTCGCGGTGGCGGCCTCCCTCTTCCCCCGTTACGCACGGGCACAGCCGGAGGAGCCGGGCGAACGGACGCCGCCCGCCACGGCCGCGCTGCTGCACCGGATATGCCGGGGCTACACCATCGCCGGGCTGAGCGTCCCGGTCTTCGGGGTCGCCACCGGCGCCGCGCTCGGGGTCCTCACCGACGTGTGGCTGCTGGTGTCGATCGTGCTCACCGCGATCGCCGCGGGCATCCTGGCGCTGGCCATCCTCCCCGGCCAGGAGCGGGTGCTCGCCGGCGGGGAGGGGACGGCGCGGACGGCGGCCCGGCTGTCCGGGCTCACCGGGATCTTCAATCTCCTCTGGGCGGTCGTGGTGGTCCTGATGATCGCCCGGCCGGGCTCCACGACGGGGGCCTGAGCCCCGCGCTCACCAGCGCGGGCCCCGGGGCGCCGCCCACCCCGGCTCCGCGCGGCGCATCGCGCGGGCGTCGTCCCGGTCGCGCAGGGCGCCGTCGTCCTCCACCCAGCGCCGGTGCAGCGCCGCCAGCCGCTCCCGGTCCAGCTCGACCCCCAGCCCCGGCAGATCGCCGACCGTGAGCCGCCCCTCCCGGAAGGTGTGGCGTTCGGTGATCACGTCCTCCGTCTGCCACGGGTAGTGGCTGTCGCAGGCGTAGTCCAGTCGCGGCACCACCGCCGCCGCGTGGGTCATCGCGGCCAGGCTGATCCCCAGATGCGTATTGGAGTGCATGGACAGCCCCACCCCCCAGGTGCGGCAGATCGCCGCCAGCTCACGGGTGTTGCGCAGCCCGCCCCAGTAGTGGTGGTCGCAGAGCACCACCTGCACGGCGCCGAGCGCGAACGCCTCCGGGATCTCCGCGAAGGTCGTCACGCACATATTGGTGGCCAGCGGCACCGGTGTCCCGGCCGCCACCCGCGCCATCCGCCGCACCGACCCGGCCGGGTCCTCCAGATACTCCACCACGCCCCGGAGTTCCCCGGCCACCCGCAGCGAGGTCTCCACGGACCAGGCCCCATTGGGGTCGAGCCGCAGCGGGGCGCCGGGGAAGGCCGCCGCGAGGGCCCGTACGGCCGCGATCTCCTCGTCGGGCGGGAAGACGCCGCCCTTGAGCTTGAACGAGCCGAAGCCGTGTTCGGAGGCGAAGCGCCGGGCCTGCGCGACGATCCCGGCGGGGTCGAGCGCCGCGCCCCAGTCGTCGGGCTCCCCCGCGCCCTCCGGGTGCCCGGCCCAGCGGTAGAAGAGATACGCGCTGTACTCGACGGTGTCCCGGACCTTCCCGCCCAGCAGCGCGTGCACGGGCAGGTCCAGCACCTTGCCGAGGACATCGAGCAGCGCGACCTCGAAGGCGGAGACCACCGAGAGGCGCAGCTTCTCCGAGGTGCGCACCCCGCGCAGCCCGCGCGCGTCCACCCCGTCCCCGTCCCCGTCCCCGTCCGTGGCTTCTCCCCCATCCGCGCCCGCGGCCCCCGGGGAGAGCGCGCCCGGGGAGACGGCACCGGGGTCCCCGCACACCAGCTCCGCGAGCCGGTGGAGTCCGTTCACATCGGTGACCCGGTGACCGGGCAGGGCGCGCGCCAGCGGCGCGGCCAGCGCGAGGTACTCCGTGTCCCCGTAGGTCTCACCCACACCGGTGGTCCCGTCCGCCATCACCACCTCGACGATCAGACGAGGGGTGTACGGCTGGTGGACACCCTGCGTATTGAGGAGAGGGGGGTCGGCGACGAGGACCGGGGTGAGCCGCACCTCGCCGATCGTCAGATCCTGGGTCATGCCATGCTCCTGCCGGTCTCAGACATGGACGGCGTGCACAGACAGGAATGGAGACTAGGGAGATGGGCATGCCCCGGTCAATGGGACCGGGGCACACGGGACCGGGGCACACGGGACCGTACCCGCGCGACCCGCCCGGGTGGGCCACCCGCACGGGCCGCCTACTCGGGCCGCTCCGAGGCGAAGTCGTACGCGTCGACCTCCGCGATCAGCCGCGCCCGCCGCTCCTCGTCGTCCTCCAGGAACGACACCAGGAAGGAGTTGCGCGCCAGTTCCCGCAGCCGCTCCTCCTCCAGTGACAGCGCCTCGCGCACCGCGTGGAAGGTGTCGCCGACATAGCCGCCGAAGTAGGCCGGATCGTCCGAGTTGACCGTGCAGACCAGACCCGCGTCCATCATCGCGCGCAGCGGGTGGTCCTCCAGGGTGTCGATCGCCCGCAGCCGTACGTTGGAGAGCGGGCAGAGCGTCAGCGGCACCCGCTCGCGGGCCAGCCGCTCGACCAGCTCGTGGTCGTCCATACAGCGCAGGCCGTGGTCGATCCGCTCGACCCCGAGCACGTCCAGGGCCTCGGTGATGTAGGAGGCGGGACCCTCCTCGCCCGCGTGGGCGACCTTGCGCAGACCGAGCGCGCCGGCCGCCTCGTACACCTCACGGAACTTCGCGGGCGGATTGCCCACCTCCGCCGAGTCCAGGCCCACGGCCGTGATCCGGTGCAGATGGGGCCGCGCCTCCTCCAGGGTGGCCAGCGCCGATTCGGCGCTCAGATCCCGCAGGAAGCACATGATGAGCCGGGTGGAGATTCCGTGCCGCTCCTCGCTCGCGTCCAGCGCGCGGGCCAGGCCGCCGATCACCGTGGCGATGGGGACGCCCCGCGAGGTGTGCGCCTGCGGGTCGAAGAAGATCTCCGCGTGCCGGACGCCCTGGGCGGCCGCCCGGGCGAGATACGCGTCGGTGAGGTCCGCGAAGTCGTCCTCGGTGCGCAGCACCGCCATCAGACCGTAGTAGAGGTCCAGAAAGGACTGGAGATCCTCGAAGTCATAGGCGCGGCGGAGCGCCTCGGTGTCCGCGAAGGGCAGGTCGACGCCGTTGCGCGCGGCGAGCGCGAAGGCCAGCTCGGGCTCCAGGGTCCCTTCGATGTGCAGGTGCAGTTCGGCTTTGGGAAGTGGCACGGGTCCAGCTTTGCTCATGGGTGACGTGGGGGGAGGGGGACGCGCAGAAGGTCGGACGCCACGGTCAGCTCGGCGTCGAACCCGGCCGCGCGGGCCTGCCGCTCGAATTCTCCCGCATCGGGGTAGCGCTGCGAGAAGTGGGTGAGGACGAGGTGGCGCACCCCCGCGTCGCGCGCCACCCGGGCCGCCTGCCCGGCGGTCAGATGGCCGTGGTCGGCCGCCAGCCCGGCGTCCTCGTCGAGGAAGGTGGACTCGATGACCAGCAGATCGCACCCGTCCGCGAGGGTGTGCACCCCGTCGCAGAGCCGGGTGTCCATGACGAAGGCGAACCGCTGCCCCCGGCGCTCCTCGCTGACCTCCTCCAGGGTGACGCCCCGCAGCTCCCCGGTGCGCTGGAGCAGCCCCACATCGGGTCCCGCGATGCCGTGCGCGGCGAGCCGCTCGGGGAGCATCCGGCGCCCGTCGGGCTCGGTGAGGCGGTAGCCGTAGGACTCGACGGGGTGCGAGAGCCGGTGGGCTTCGAGGGTGTACGCGGGAGTGCGCGCCAGGACCCCGTCGGCGGCGACGGGGGCCTCGGTGAGCCGGACGGTCTCGCGGTAGGCGGTGGCGTACCGCAGCCGCTCGAAGAAGTGCTGCCCGCTCGCCGGGTAGTGGGCGGTGATCTCGTGCGGGACCCGGTCGAGATTGATCCGCTGGATGACGCCGGCCAGCCCGAGGGAGTGGTCACCGTGGAAGTGGGTGACGCAGATCCGGTTGAGGTCGTGGGCCGCCACCCCGGCGCGCAGCATCTGGCGCTGGGTGCCCTCCCCCGGGTCGAAGAGGATGCCCTCGGCGCCCCAGCGCAGCAGATAGCCGTTGTGGTTGCGGTGCCGGGTGGGCACCTGGCTGGCGGTGCCGAGGACCACCAGTTCTCGTACGGACACGGTGTGCGGCGCTCGCTATCCGGGGGGCCATTCGAGGCCGCGGCCACCGAGGATGTGGGCGTGCGCGTGGAACACGGTCTGTCCGGCGCCGGAACCGGTGTTGAAGACGATCCGGTACCCCTTGGCGACGGTGCCCTCCAGCTCGGCGACCTCGCCCGCCTCCCGCAGGACGTCGGCGGCCAGCTCGGGCTCGGCGGCGGCCAGTGAAGCGGCGTCGGGGTAGTGGGCCTTGGGGATCACCAGGACATGGGTGGGGGCCTGGGGGTTGATGTCGCGGAACGCGACGACGGTCTCCGTCTCGCGCACCACGGTGGCGGGCACATCGCCGGCGACGATTTTGCAGAACAGGCAGTCAGCCTGGGGTTCTCCCGCCATGCCGGGGTTCCTCCTCGCGTTGATCGGCCAGTGGTTGATCAGCCAGTATCCGAGCATGCTACCGAGGGCACGGCTCCCGGGGGCCCGAGGGCTCCCGGGGGCCGTGCACCGGGCCCTAGGGAAGGGACGGAGGCGATTTCGGCGGGTTCTCCGCGAGGACGGCCAGCGCCATGCGGACGGCCTCGTCGAGCTGGGGATCGCGCCCGGCGGCGTGGTCCTGGGGGGTCGTCACCACCTCGACGTCCGGGTCGACCCCGTGGTTCTCCACCCCCCAGGCGTACCCCTCCAGCCAGAACGCGTACTTGGGCTGGGTCACCAGCGTCCCGTCGACCAGGGAGTAGCGGCTGTCGATGCCGATCACCCCGCCCCAGGTCCGGGTCCCGACCACCGGGCCGATGCCGAGGGCCTTGATCGCCGCGTTCACGATGTCGCCGTCGGAGCCGGAGAACTCATTGGCCACCGCCACCACCGGGCCCCTCGGGGCATCCTGCGGATAGCTGTACGGGCGCATGCCGCGCGGCAGGTCCCAGCCGACGATCCGGCGGGCCAGCTTCTCGATGATCAGCTGGGAGGTGTGGCCGCCGCGGTTCTCCCGGACGTCGACGACGAGTCCGTCCCGCACCACCTCGACCCGCAGATCCCGGTGGATCTGCGCCCAGCCGGCGCCCTGCATGTCGGGCACGTGCAGATAGCCCAGCCGCCCGCCCGACTTCTCGTGGACGTACGCCCTGCGGTCCGCGACCCAGGCGTGGTAGCGCAGCGGCTCCTCGTCCGCGAGCGGCACCACCACCGCGTACCGGGGATCGCCGCCGCCCGCGGGGGCCACCGTCAGCTCGACGGGTTTGCCGACCGCGCCCACCAGCAGCGGGCCGGGACCGGCGACGGGGTCCACGGGGTGGCCGTCGACGGCGAGGATCGCGTCACCGGCGCGGACGGCGACCCCGGGGGCGGCGAGCGGGGAGTGGGCCTGGGGGTCGGAGGTCTCCGACGGCAGCACCCGGTCGACGCGCCAGGTGCCGTCCTGCGCACGGGAGAGGTCGGCGCCGAGGAGCCCCTGCCGGGTCGAGCGGCTCCCGTACCAGCCGCGCGGGGTGACATAGGCGTGCGAGGTGCCCAGCTCCCCCTGCACCTCCCACAACAGGTCCACCAGGTCGTCGTGGGTGGCGACGCGCGCCAGCACCGGGCGGTAGCGCTCCAGTACGCCGTCCCAGTCGACGCCCCCGAGGTCGGCGCGCCAGAAGTTGTCCCGCATCAGCCGGCCGGCCTCGTCGTACATCTGCCGCCACTCGGCGGCCGGGTCGAGCAGCCGGCGCACCCGGGAGAGATCGACGGTGATGTTGGTGTCGCTGTCCTCGTCGCGCGAGGCACGGCGGTCGCTGGGGACGACCTTCAGCGCGCCGTCGGTGAGGAGCAGCACCCGCTTGCCGTCGCCGCTGACGGAGTACGTCCGCACATCGGACGCGAGTTCCTCGCTGTGGAGCTGGGCCAGGTCGTACCGCTCCAGCGCGGTCCTGGGGCCCGGGTCGTCCGGGGTCGCCCGGGTCGCGCCCAGCACCCCCCGTACCGGGTGGCGCAGCCAGAGCAGGCCGTCCTTGGCGGCGCGCAGGGTGGAGTAGCGCGCGGCCTCGACGGGGAACGGCACTATCCGGTCGGCCAGTCCGTCGAGATCGATACGGGTGACGGGGGTCCCGTTGTCGCCGTTCTCCTGCTTGCCCTCGGTCTCCCGCTCCTTCTCCTTGTCCTTCTCCTTGTCGGCGTCGAAGGGGCGGCCGTGCCGCTGCGGCCCGAAAGGGGAGGGGGTGGTCGCGGCCAGGGTGATCAGATGCGGGCGGCAGCCGCCGACGAAGGCGAGATCGAAGACATGGGTGTCGTAGACGGGGTCGAAGGCGCGCTCGGAGAGGAAGGCCAGATGCTTGCCGTCGAGGGTGAAGGCCGGCTGGTAGTCGCGGAAGCGGAGCGGGGTCGCCTCGGAGACGGTCAGATCGGCGGTGCCGGCGAGTTTCAGCTGCCGCAGCGGGGAGGGTCCGGCGTGCGACCAGACGAGCCAGGCGGAGTCGGGCGAGAAGGTCAGCCCGGTGGCCTCGCCGTCCTCGCTGCGGTCGACCTCGCGCACCTCGCCCGAGTCGCGCTCCACCAGGAGGACGCGGCCGTCGTGCGAGGCGACGGCGGCTCGGGAGCCGTCCGGGGAGACGGCGAGCCCGAGGACCCGGCCGAGCCGGCCCGCGCCCAGCCGGCGCGGGGTGGCGCCGGCGGCGGTGCCGGTCGCCGGGGCGAACTCCAGGGCGTCCTCGCCCTCCGCGTCGGTGACCCAGACCACCTGCTGCTCGCTCCCGGTCCGGAAGGTGCGGGGCAGCCGGGCCCGGACCCCCGGCTCCACCGCCAGCGCCCGCGCGGGGCCCTCGCGGTGGGTGATCCAGTGGATGCCGCCCCGGATCTCGACGGCGCTGCCGCGCCCGGTGTGGTCGGGTGCGGCGGAGCCGAGATGGTGGTCGGCGTGGATGAGCCGGGGACGCAGATCGGTGCGCTGGCCGCCGAGGCGGATGTCGAGACGGCGGGGTTCGGCGCCGTCGAGGTCGTCGAGGAGCCACAGCTCGCCGGCGGACGAGTAGACGACACGGGTGCCGTCGGTGGCGGCCTGGCGGGCGTAGAAGCCGTCCACCGGGGTGTGGCGGCGCAGGGCGGAGCCGTCGGGGAGGGAGGAGTAGAGGGCGCCGACGCCCTCGTGGTCGGAGAGGAAGGCGATCCGGTCGCCCACCCAGAGGGGGTACTCCAGGTTGCCGTCCAGGTCCTGGTGGAGGCGGGTGAAGTCGCCCGTGTCGCCGTGGTCGATCCACAGCTTCCCCGCGGTGCCGCCCCGGTAGCGCTTCCAGGCGGCGGCCTCGCGGCCCATGGTCGCGGAGAGCAGCAGCACGCCGGGGCCGCGTTCGCTCCGGGCGACGCCGCCCACCGGCCCGTACGGCAGCTCCGTCCCCGGGCCGCCGTCGAGCGGGAGGGCCCGCGCCCAGGTGCGGCGCAGCGAGGGCTGGGCGTGCGTGGTGAGCACGAGGATCTCGCCGTCGGCGGTCCAGCCGCGCACGGCGGTGCGGTGGCTGCCCCAGTGGGTGAGCCGGGTCCCGGGCCCGCCGTCGACGGCCGCGAGATGCACCTCGGGCGCGCCGTCGCGGCGGGAGGTCCAGGCGATGTGCGAGCCGTCGGGGGAGATGCGGGGGTGGTCGACGGGCACGTCGTCGGCGCTGACGCGCCAGGCTCGGCCGCCGTGGAGGGGGGCGACCCAGATGTCGTCCTCCGCGGTGAAGGCGATCAACTCGCCGTGAATATGGGGGTACCGGAGGTAGGCAGGCTGCGTCACGCTGTCACCCTAGGCAGGCGGGGGTCGCGGGGGGAGCCCTTTGCGAGATCAGCCTGCCCGTCGCCCGGCCCCCGGGACGGCCCCTGTGCCACAGGCAACCCGCACAGCGCGGCCCACGGTCGGGGGCCGGCCCCCGAACCCCCGCTCCTCAAACGCCGGAGGGGCTGGAGTGGTGCGGCTCAGCCCGCCGGAGAGGCTGGAGTCGTGCGGCTCATCACAGACAGCCCGCGTCCCGCGCGCACCCGTCAGGGAGGAGTCACGGTTCTGGTGACCGTCACCGTCACCGTGGGCGTGGGCTCGGGAGCCCGGCGGGACGGGCGCGGCTGGGTGCAGTCCCCGAGGAACTCCGCGTCGAAGGCCGCCTTCCCGCCGACCCGCGCAGCCAGATCCCCCCGCACACAAACCCCCGCCCGTTCCTCCGTCACCCTCCCCCGCAACGTGATCGACTCCCCGCCCGCCGTCTCCCCCTCACAGTCGACCGTCGCGTACCCCGCCCCCGCCGGAGGCGCACTCCCCGGTGCCGAGGTACAGCTCAGCCACCTCACCTCCACCCCGAGGCGCTTGAACGTGCTGGTCGCCGTCCGGTCGGTGGTGAACGCGACGGCCGCGGCGTTGAGCCTGCCGTCCCCCGTCGGCTCGCACCCGGTCAGCGCGGCGACCGCCGCGGCGGCGAGAGCGAGGGCGAGGGCGGCCGGGAGCCGGCGGCCGGGTCTGATGGTGGTGCCGTTCATGCACGGCAGCGTGACACCGAGCGGCGGCCGGTAAAAGAGTGGTTGCGGACACAAATCCCCCGTACGGTCCGCGAGATGAGCAGAAAGCTGATCCGGCCCCGCAGGCTCGTCCTCGACGCGGACACGGTCTACATGTGGACCGTGCGGCACCGGCACTCGGCCGAGGGCGGACGCCCGTACAACTGCCGTACGGTCCTGTGCTTACGCCGCGAGGGCACCACCCCACGGCTGGAGATCGCCTTCCGGGAGACCGGCGAACCCTCCGGCCCGGGCCAACGGCTCAACCTCCACGAGCCGGGCATCGTACGGCGGTTCGTCGACGAGGCCCTGGCGCGGGGGCTGCTCCCCGCCCCGCCGGGGACCACCGAGGTGGACGGCGGGCCCCTGTTCGACGCGGTGATCGCCGCCTCCGCCGCTGCGCGCGGCGGACGGCCGGATCACGCTGCGCCAAGCGGGTGAACGGCCCCTCCCAGGGGTCCGGGCCGTCTCTTTCGGATCTTGCCGGGCTCGCGAGCCCCGGCACCGGACCCCGCTCACCGATCCGGCCCGATCCGGCCCGATCCGGCCCGATCCGAAAGAAACTCCCTAGCCCCAGCGCCCGGTGCGCCCGAGCAGCAGCGCCACCCCCGCCGTACCCGCCGTGGAGGTGCGGAGCACCGTGCGCCCGAGCCGGTGCGGCCCGGCTCCCGCCGCCGCGAACACCGCTAGCTCCTCCGGCGAGACCCCGCCCTCGGGCCCCACCACCAGCACCATCGACCCCTCCGCCGGGAGTTCCGCCGTGGCGAGCGGCTCGGCGCCCTCCTCGTGCAGTACGGCGGCGAAGTCGGCCGCCGCGAGCACCTCGGCGACCTGCTTGGTCGTGGCCGCCTCCGCGACCTCGGGGAAGCGCAGCCGGCGGGACTGCTTCCCCGCCTCGCGCGCGGTCGCCCGCCACTTGGCGAGGGACTTGGCGCCGCGCTCGCCCCTCCACTGGGTGATGCAGCGCGCAGCCGACCAGGGCACGATGGCGTCGACGCCGGTCTCGGTCATGGTCTCCACGGCGAGTTCCCCCCGGTCGCCCTTGGGGAGCGCCTGCACCACGGTGATACGCGGCCGGGGCTCGGGCTCCTCCAGCAGGCTCCGCGCCTCCACGACCAGCCGGTCCTTGCCCTCGGTCCGGAGGACGACACCGGCCGCGCCCCGGCCGAGGCCGTCGGTGAGCACGATGTCCTCGCCGGGCTGGAGCCGCCGCACGGAGACCGCGTGGCGCCCCTCGGGCCCGTCCAGGGTGATCGGCCGGCCGGGTCCGGCGCCGTCCAGCGAGTCGACGAGGAAGACGGGCGCGGTCATCAGGAGCCCTCCGGGGCGAACGCGGTGCGGGCGGAGTCCATTTCGCCGGCGAGCACCCCGACGAGTTCCCCGGCGGGCAGGGTGCGGGCCAGCCGGTGGCCCTGCCCCGCCCACAGGGACATCCCCTGGGCGTCCCCCGCCTTCGCGGCGGCCTTGCGGAGCCCGCTGGTCAGATGGTGGACCTCTGGGTAGGCGGCCGGGGCGTAGGGTCCGTGCTCGCGCATGAAACGGTTTACCAGGCCCCGGGCGGGCCGCCCGGAGAAGGCCCGGGTCAGCTCGGTGCGGGTGAAGAGCGGGTTGGTCATGGCCTGTTTGTGCAGGGTGTGCGCGCCGGACTCGGGGCAGACCAGGAACGCGGTGCCGAGCTGGGCGGCGGTCGCCCCGGCGGCGAGCGCGGCGGCGATCTGGGCGCCGCGCATCAGCCCGCCGGTGGCGATGACGGGCAGGTCGACGGCGTCGCGGATCAGCGTGATGAGGGTGAGCAGCCCTATCCCGGCGCCGGCGGTGGCGGGGTCGTCGCGGTGGGTGCCCTGGTGTCCGCCCGCCTCGACGCCCTGTACGCAGAGCGCGTCGGCTCCGGCCTGCTCGGCGGCGCGGGCCTCTTCGGGGGTGGTGACGGTGACGACGGTGAGGGTGCCGGCCCGGCCGAAGGATTCGAGCACCTCGGGGGCGGGGCAGCCGAAGGTGAAGGAGACGACGGGCACCGGGTCGTCGAGGAGGATGGCGAGTTTGGCCTCGTAGCCGTCGTCACCGCCGGAGTCGGGGTCGCCGAGCGGGGTCTCGTACCAGGTGGTCTCACCGGCGAGCTGGTGCTGATAGACCTCGATGGCGGCGGGGTCGGTGGTGCCGCGCTGCGGCATGAAGAGGTTGACCCCGAAGGGGCGTGGGGTGAGCCCGCGGATCTGTTTGATCTCCTGGTACATGCCGCCCGCGGTCTTGTACCCGGCGGCGAGGAACCCGAGACCGCCCGCCTCGGACACGGCGGCGGCGAGCTGGGGGCACGACGCGCCGCCGGCCATGGGCGCCTGCACGATGGGATACCGGCAGAGACCGGTCAGTGCGGAGGACATGCTTGCATCGTGCCATGCGCCTCCCGGCCCACCGAATCGGCCTCGCCCGGCCCGTGGAAGGCTCCCGGCCCCCTGCGCGACCCCCGTGCCGGGGCCTCTCGCACCCTGATGCTCCACGGCGCGCCGGTCCCCGGTCGCGCGGGGAGTTCCGTCCTGGCGCTCCCCCAGGGCTGCCCCCGGACAAGCCGGACCGGCTCAACGCACCGGCCTCACAGACACCCCGGGTGTGCGCAGAAACCGGCCCCCGGGAAGCCGGAACTCCCCAGACAGCCACCGGACAGCACCGAGACACCCCGAAGTCACCCCGCCACCCAGGCATCGCCCGCCGCAGCTCCGGCACCGGCCCCCGGACGAGCCGGACCGGCTCGGACACCCGCCCCGGACGAGCCGGACCGGCTCGGGCCCCCCGGCACACCGGGCGGCCGGCTCCGGCCCCTCCCCGGGCAGGCACCCGGCAGCCGAAATCACCCGGACCAGCAGCCGGGCGGACGGCCCGGGAAGCAGCCGGACCACCCGGACCACCCGAGCCGCCGGCAGGCACTACCGGCCGTTGAAAGCGTCCTTCAGGCGCGAGAACAACCCCTGCTGCCCGGGCTGGAACTGCCCGAGAGGCCGCTCCTCGCCCCGCAGCTTCGCCAGCTCCCGCAGCAGCCTCTCCTGCTCCGCGTCCAGCTTCTGCGGGGTCATCACCTCGACGTGCACGATCAGGTCGCCGCGCCCGCCGCCCCGCAGATGGGTGATGCCCCGGCCGTGCAGCGGAATCGACTGGCCGGACTGGGTACCCGGCCGGATGTCGACCTCCTCCACGCCGTCGAGCGTCTCCAGCGGCACCTTGGTGCCGAGCGCGCCCGCCGTCATGGGGACCGTCACGGTCACATGGAGATCGTCCCCGCGCCGCTGGAACACCGGGTGGGGCAGCTCGTGGATCTCGACGTAGAGATCGCCGGCGGGTCCGCCACCGGGCCCCACCTCCCCCTCGCCCGCGAGCTGGATGCGGGTGCCGTTGTCGACACCGGCGGGGATCTTCACGGTCAGGGTCCGGCGGGACCGCACCCGGCCGTCGCCCGCGCACTCCGGGCACGGGGTCGGGACGACGGTCCCGAAGCCCTGGCACTGGGGGCACGGCCGCGAGGTCATGACCTGGCCGAGGAAGGACCGGGTCACCTGCGAGACCTCACCGCGGCCCCGGCACATGTCACAGGTCTGCGCCGAGGTGCCCGGCGCCGCTCCCTCACCGCTGCAGGTCGTACAGACCGTGGCGGTGTCGACCTGGATCTCCTTGGTGGTGCCGAAGGCGGCCTCACTCAGATCGATCTCCAGGCGGATCATCGCGTCCTGGCCGCGCCGCGTCCGCGAGCGGGGCCCGCGCTGCGACGCCGTCCCGAAGAACGCGTCCATGATGTCCGAGAAGTTGCCGAAGCCACCGGCGCCGAAGCCTCCCGCGCCCGCGCCTCCGGCCTGCGACAGCGGATCGCCGCCGAGGTCGTAGACCTGCTTCTTCTGCGGGTCCGAGAGCACCTCGTAAGCGGCGTTGATCTCCTTGAACCGCTCCTGGGTCTTCGGATCGGGGTTGACATCCGGATGCAGCTCGCGGGCGAGCCGACGGAATGCCTTCTTGATCTCGTCCTGCGATGCGTCGCGGCGCACGCCGAGTACGGCGTAGTAGTCCGTGGCCACTTACGACTCCGCCAGGATCTGTCCGACGTAACGTGCCACTGCGCGTACCGCTCCCATCGTTCCGGGGTAGTCCATGCGGGTCGGTCCGACCACGCCGAGTTTGGCGACTGCCTCGTCGCCCGAACCGTAGCCGACGGCGACCACGGACGTTGAGTTGAGCCCTTCATGGGCGTTCTCATGACCGATGCGGACAGTCATGCCCATTCCGCCCGACTCCTTCGCCTCACCGAGCAGCTTGAGGAGCACCACATGCTCCTCCAGCGCCTCCAGCACCGGCCGGATGGTGAGCGGGAAGTCGTGTCCGAAGCGGGTGAGGTTGGCGGTGCCGCCGATCACCAGCCGCTCCTCGGTCTCCTCCACCAGCGTCTCCAGCAGAGTGGAGAGCACCGTGGAGACCACGCCCCGGTCCTCCGGGTCGAAGGACTCGGGAAGGTCCTGGACCAGCTGCGGTACATCGGCGAAACGGCGGCCGACGACCCGGCTGTTGAGCCGGGCCCGCAGATCGGCGAGCGGGACCTCCCCGAAGGGCGAGGGACAGTCGATCATGCGCTGCTCGACCCGTCCGGTGTCCGTGATCAGGACGAGCATCAGCCGCGCGGGCGCGAGGGAGAGCAGCTCGACATGGCGGACGGTGGAGCGGGTGAGCGAGGGGTACTGGACGACGGCGACCTGGCGGGTCAGCTGCGCCAGCAGCCGTACCGTGCGGCCGACGACGTCGTCGAGGTCGACGGCGCCGTCCAGAAAGCTCTGGATGGCGCGCCGCTCGGCCGACGACAGGGGCTTGACCCCGGCCAGCCGGTCCACGAAGAGCCGGTAGCCCTTGTCCGTGGGAATGCGTCCGGCGCTGGTGTGGGGCTGGGCGATGAAGCCCTCCTCCTCCAGCACGGCCATGTCGTTGCGGACCGTCGCCGGGGAGACACCGAGGCGGTGGCGCTCCGTGAGCGCCTTGGAGCCGACGGGCTCCTCGGTGCCGACATAGTCCTGGACGATGGCGCGCAACACTTCGAGTCTGCGTTCGCTGAGCATCGCGCACACCTCCAGCGGTGTTCCCTCGGTGGTTCTTCGGTCGTCCACGGTCGTCTTCGGTCGTCTTCGGTCACTGCTCAGTCACTGACTGGCACTCATGAGGCACGAGTGCCAGCTCCGCCCCGAGCCAGTGTACGGCCGTGGGGTACGCCCCTAGCAAGGGCGACCGACCACGGTACCGCGCACTCGCGCTGGTCGTTGCCAGTAGCGTCGCGGTATGGACGTCAGTTGGGAAGAGCACGGGTGGGAGCGGTTGGACGGCCGGGTGGGCCGGCGCCGGCTCCCCGGATGGGACGCGACCGTCGGTCTGATCGCCGGCCCGGAGGGCGTACTGCTGTACGACACGGGCTCCACGGTGCGCGAGGGGGCGGAGATCCGGCTCCAGGCGCGGACGCTGCTGCCGGGCCGCCGCGTGACGCATGTCGCACTGAGCCATCCGCATTTCGACCATGTGATGGGCACCTCGGCCTTCGCGGGTGTGGAGGTGTACGGAGCCGGGGGCGTCGACACGCTCCTGCGGCGGGAGCGCGAGGTGCTGTGCGCGGACGCGGTACGCCATGGGGTCGCCCCGGACGCGGCGGCGGACGCGGCCGATCTGCTGGTGGTGCCGGGCCGGACGGTCGCCGGGGAGCTGGCGCTCGACCTGGGCGGCGGGCTGCGGGTGCTGCTGGTGAACGCGGGGCCCGGGCACACCGGCCACGACCTGGCCGCCCTGGTCCCGGGGCCGGCGGGGGCGCCGCCGGTGGTCTTCTGCGGTGACCTGGTGGAGGAGTCGGGCGAGCCGCAGGCGGGACCGGACGCGGTGGCGGCCGGGTGGCCGGCGGCGCTGGACCGGCTGCTGGCGCTCGGCGGCCCGGACGCGGTGTACGTACCGGGGCACGGCGCGGTGGTGGACGCCGCGTTCGTGCGTGCCCAGCGCGATGCGCTGGCGGAGCGGTTCGCAGTGTCGTAGCGTCGCCGGATGCGCAGCTACAGCCCCGATCTGACCCCGCCCTGGAAGAAGCCGGCCCCCGTCGCGGAGGTGCCCGCCGACCCCGATCTGGTGGTGGAGGAGGTCACCACGGGGTTCTGCGGGGCCGTGGTGGGCTGCGAGGCGGGGACGGTGACCCTGGAGGACCGTTTCGGCAAGCACCGGGTCTTCCCGCTGGCCCCGCGCGGGTTTCTGCTGGAGGGCAGGGTGGTGACGCTGGTCCGCCCCGCCCGGGGGCCCGTCGCGGCGACGCGCACGGCCTCGGGGTCGGTCGCCGTCCCGGGCGCGCGGGCGCGGGTGGCGCGGGCGGGCCGGATCTATGTCGAGGGCCGGCACGACGCGGAGCTGGTGGAGCGGGTCTGGGGCGACGATCTGCGGATCGAGGGAGTGGTGGTGGAGTATCTGGAGGGCGTCGACGACCTCCCCGCCATCGTCCGGGAGTTCGACCCGGGGCCGGACGCCCGGCTGGGGGTGCTGGTGGACCATCTGGTCCCCGGCTCGAAGGAGTCGCGGATCGCCTCGGCGGTGACCGGTGACCATGTGCTGGTGACGGGACATCCGTTCATCGACATCTGGGAGGCGGTGAAGCCGTCATCGGTGGGCATCGCCGCCTGGCCCCGGGTGCCGCGCGGGCAGGACTGGAAGACCGGGGTGTGCCGGGCGCTGGGGTGGCCGGAGAACACCGGGGCGGCCTGGCAGCACATCCTGGCGCGGGTGGGCTCGTACCGCGATCTGGAACCGGCGCTGCTGGGGCGGGTGGAGGAGCTGATCGACTTCGTCACCGCGGAGTGAGGGCCGCCGCGTCCCCGATCGCCTGCGCCTGCGCCTGCGTCCGCGCCTGCGTCCGCGCCTTCCCGGCCGGCCGGCCGGGTCCGCCACGGGCTCGGGCGCCCGCAATCCACGGGTTGCGGACTGAATATGTGAAGAAGTCTCCTTTCAGTCAGTAATACGACTTTGAGCCGTTCATCACTCCTGTCGTGTAGGAGCGGCCGACCATGGACAACTCCTCACTGCGACAGCGCGCGCACCCTCCGTAGCACCCCGCTGGCAATTCCGTGGTCCGGCCGCCGCCCCCGCCCCCGCTCCTGCACCCTGAACCGCAGACTGAGGAGGACAGCCATGGCATTCGACCCCGGCCTCGCGAGCATCCGCGCCGCCCGCAACGCGGACGGCCGTCTCGAAGTGTTCGCCACCGGTTCGGACAGCGCCCTGTGGCACATCTGGCAGACCGCGCCCGGCGGCGCCTGGACCGGCGACTGGGTCAGCCGGGACGGCACGCTGACCACCGCCCCCACGGTCTTCCGCAACGCGGACGGGCGCCTGGAGGTCTTCGCGGGCGGCGCCGACGGACGCGTCTGGCACACCTGGCAGACCTCCCCCAACGGGAGCTGGGCCAAGGAGTGGCGGCACCTGCGCGACCAGCGGATGCTCGGCCGGCACCTCGCCGTGTTCCAGAACGCCGACGGGCGGCTCGAAGTCTTCGTCCGGGGCGCGGACAACGCGCTCTGGCACATCTGGCAGACCGCTCCCAGCGGCACCTGGCACGACCGCTGGGTCTCCCGGGGCGGGGTGCTGCGCGGCTGTCCGGCCGTCTTCCAGAACGAGGACGGCCGGCTGGAGGTCTTCGTGCGCGGCAGCGACGACGCCCTGTGGCACACCTGGCAGACCTCCCCCAACGGGGAGTGGTATCCCACCTGGTCGTCGCGCGGCGGCGATCTGCGGGCCGACCCGGCGGTGTTCCCGAACAAGGACGGCAGGCTGGAGGTCTTCGCGAAGGCCCCGGACAACACCCTGCGCCATATCTGGCAGTCCGAGCCCAATGGCGCCTGGCACCCGGTGTGGGCCAATCGCGGCGGCCCGCGCATCGGGGTGCCCGCCGTCTTCCAGGAGGCCGACGGGCGTCTCGTCCTCTTCGCCCGGGGCTCCGACCTGGGCGGCTGGCGGGCTGAGCAGCAGGTGGCGAACGGAACCTGGGGCGACTGGCAGTCCCAGGGCGGGCTGCTCGCGACCGATCCCGTGGTGGGCCGCCACGCCGACGGCCGGCTGGAGTCGCTCCATCTGAGCTTCGACAACGCGCTGTGGCACAAATGGCAGACATCCGCCAACAACGGGTGGACCGCCAGTTGGGCGACCCGGGGCGGGAGCCTCTCGGCGCTCTGACACCGCCCGAGCCCGGCCGCCCCGCCCCGGCCCGGCCCCGGTCCGGCGCGGGCGGGCGCGGGCGGCCGGGCTCGGGCGGCAGGAGCACGTGGGCAGGCGGGGAGGCGGGGAGGCGGGCTGCCTCAGTCCACCAGGTCGCGCACCACCGCGTCCGCGAGCAGCCGGCCCCGCAGGGTCAGGACCCCGCGCCCCGCTCCGTACGCCTCCCGGTCCAGCAGTCCGCCGTCCAGGGCACGGCGGGACGCCGCGAGCCCGGCGGTACGCAGCAGCGAGAGCGGCACGCCCTCGCGGAGCCGCAGCTCCAGCAGAATCCGCTCCACCCGCCGGTCCTCGTCCGGCAGCAGCTCACGGCCCGCGCCGGGCGAGCGGCCCTGTGCCAGCGCCGCCGCGTAGGCGCCGGGGTGCTTCACATTCCACCAGCGCACCCCGCCGACATGGCTGTGGGCGCCGGGGCCCGCGCCCCACCAGTCCGCGCCGCGCCAGTACAGCTCGTTGTGGAGACAGCGCCCGGCGTCCGACGTGGCCCAGTTGGAGACCTCGTACCAGTCGTACCCCGCGTCCGCGAGGACGGAGTCCGCGATCAGATAGCGGTCGGCGTGCACATCGTCGTCCGTCATCGGCACCTCGCCCCGTCTGATCCGGCGGGCCAGCCGGGTGCCCTCCTCGACGATCAGGGCGTACGCCGAGATGTGGTCGGGCCCGGCGCCCACGGCGGCGGCGAGCGTGGCGCGCCAGTCGTCGTCGCTCTCGCCCGGGGTGCCGTAGATCAGATCGAGGTTCACATGGCCGAAACCGGCCGCCCGCGCCTCGGCGACACAGGCCTCGGGCCTGCCGGGCGTATGGGTGCGGTCGAGCACCTTCAGCACGTGCTGCCGGGCGCTCTGCATCCCGAAGGAGATCCGGTTGAAGCCCCCGGCGCGCAGCTCGGCCAGATACTCGGGACCCACCGACTCCGGATTGGCCTCGGTGGTGATCTCCGCGCCGTCCGCGAGCCCGAACTCCTCCCGTACGGCGCCGAGCATCGCGACCAGGTCGGCGGCGGCCAGCAGCGTGGGCGTACCGCCGCCGATGAACACCGTCTCGGCCCGGCGCGGGTCGTCGCCGAGGACCTTGCGGGCGAGCCGGACCTCGTCGGCGAGGGTCGCGGCGTAATTGTCCCGGGAGGCCAGCACACCGCCCGTGCCGCGCAGCTCGGTGGCGGTGTAGGTGTTGAAGTCGCAGTACCCGCAGCGCGTGGCGCAGTACGGGACGTGCAGATAGAAGGCGAGCGGCCGGTCGCCGGCCCCGGCGAGGGCGGACGCGGGGAGCGACCCGTCCTCGGGCACGGGCTCGCCGTCGGGCAGTACGGAAGGCATGTCCTCCATTGTCCGTCACCCGGCCGCCTCACCTCGCCCGCGCCCGTTCCGGCACCGGGCACGGTGAGCGGTGCCGTGCCCGGTGACGGGCGGCCCCGGGGTTCCCCGGGGAGCTGTGGGAGGGGTCCGCGGCGGGGTCACGCCTCCCGGGAGCCCTCGTACATCTCCTCGATGAGGTGCTTGAACTCACGCTCGACGACCGGGCGCTTCAGCTTGAGGCTCGGGGTGAGATCGCCGTGCTCGACATCGAGGTCGCGGGGCAGCAGCCGGAACTTCTTGATCGTCTGCCAGCGCTGGAGGCCGCCGTTGAGCCGGTCCACATATCCCTGGACCAGCTCCCGGGTGGCGGGGGCCGCGACCACGTCGGCGTAGGACCGGCCGGCCAGGCCGTGCTCCTTCGCCCAGTTCAGGAGGGTCGGCTCGTCGAGTGAGATCAGCGCGGTACAGAAATTGCGGGCCGCGCCCACCACGACGATGTTGGAGACGAACGGGCAGATCGCCTTGAACTGGATCTCCACCTCGGTGGGCGCGATGTACTTTCCGCCGGAGGTCTTGATCAGGTCCTTCTTGCGGTCGGTGATCCGCAGATAGCCGTCCGGGGAGAGTTCGCCGATGTCCCCGGTGTGCAGCCAGCCGTCGGGTTCGAGGACCTCCGCCGTCTTCTCGGGCAGCCCGTGGTACCCCTCCATGATCCCGGGGCCGCGGAGCATCACCTCGCCGTCCTCCGCGATCCGCACCTCGGTGCCGGGCAGCGGCTTGCCGACCGTGCCCGTGCGGTACGCCTCGCCCGGGTTGACGAAGGAGGCGGCGCTGGACTCGGTGAGTCCGTACCCCTCCAGGACATGGATTCCGGCGCCGGCGAAGAAGTAGCCGATCTCCGGCGAGAGCGCGGCGGAACCGGAGACGGCGGCGCGCAGCCGCCCGCCGAAGGCGTCCCTGAGCTTGGCGTACACCAGCGCGTCGGCGACCTTGTGCTTGGTGGTCAGGACGAAGGGCGCGGAGGCGGTCCCGGTGCGGCGGAAGTTGTCCTGGCTGATCCTCGCGTACTCCCGGGCCACTCCGGCCGCCCACTGGAAGATCTTGTACTTGGCGGGCCCGCCGGCCCGGGCCTTGGCCGCGACGCCGTTGTAGACCTTCTCGAAGATCCGGGGCACGGAGGCCATATAGGTCGGCTGGACCACCGGGAGATTCTCGATGATCTTGTCGATCCGGCCGTCGACGGCGGTGACATGGCCCAGCTCGATCTGCCCCGAGGTCAGCACCTTGCCGAAGACATGGGCGAGCGGCAGCCAGAGGTACTGCACATCGTCCTTGGTGACCAGGCCGGTCGCGGCGATCGCCTTCGCCATGTACGACCAGTTGTCGTGGGGCAGCCGGACGCCCTTGGGCCGTCCGGTGGTGCCGGAGGTGTAGATCAGGGTGGCCAGCTGGTCGGCGGTGATCGCCGCGATCCGCTCGGCGACGGCGTCCGGGGTCTGCTTCAGCAGGGCCTTGCCACGGGTCTCCAGCTCCGCGAGGGAGAGCACCCAGCCCTCGGGGTCGCCCGGTTCCGCTTCCACACCGGCGGGGTCGATGACGACGACATGCCGCAGCTCGGGCAGGTCCGCGCGCCGCTCGCGGGCCTTGGCGAGCTGGGTCGCGTCCTCCGCGATCAGGATGCGGCTCCCGGAGTCGGCGAGGATGTACGCCGACTCCTCGGCGTTGGTCGACGGATAGACGGTCGTGGTGGCGCCGCCGCCGCACATGACCCCCAGGTCGGCGAGAATCCACTCCACCCGGGTGGCGGACAGCAGCGCGACCCGGTCCTCGGGCGCCAGCCCGAGGCCGATCAGGCCGGCGGCGATGGCGTCGACCCGTTCGGCGGCCTCGCCCCAGCTCAGCGACTTCCACTCGTCGGGGCCCCGGCCGGAGGCGGACGGCACCGGGTAGCGGTACGCCTCGGCGTCCGGGGTGGCCGCGACACGCTCGGTGAAGAGGGTCGCGACCGACGGCGGCCGGTTCTCGATCAGGGTCTGTGTGTCGCTCACGACATCCTCCGGGCCTGCGGCAGCACTGCACGACGGGCTGGTTCTTTAACTGGCGAGTAACCATCGAGCCGTGATCAGACTAGAGGCCACTCTGCCAGTGCGTAAGGGGATACGGGCTGCCGCTTCATAACGAAGGACGGCGCCCCCCGGCCGCTCGCGGATACGGGGAAGCGCCCGCCGAAAGCTCCGGCGGGCGCTTCCCCGTCTGTGCGCGCACGGGCGCGGGCCGGCTACTTCTTGCCCTTGCCGCTGCTCTCGTCGCTGGAGAGGACGGCGATGAAGGCGTCCTGGGGAACCTCCACACTGCCGACCATCTTCATCCGCTTCTTGCCTTCCTTCTGCTTCTCCAGCAGCTTCCGCTTACGGGAGATGTCACCGCCGTAGCACTTGGCGAGGACGTCCTTGCGGATGGCGCGGATGGTCTCGCGGGCGATGACCCGGGAGCCGATCGCGGCCTGGATCGGCACCTCGAACGCCTGGCGCGGGATCAGCTCGCGCAGCTTCGCCACCAGCCGCACGCCGTACGCGTACGCCGCGTCCTTGTGGGTGATCGCGGAGAAGGCGTCGACCTTGTCGCCGTGGAGCAGGATGTCCACCTTGACCAGGCTGGACGACTGCTCGCCCGTGGGCTCGTAGTCGAGGGAGGCATAGCCGCGGGTCTTGGACTTCAGCTGGTCGAAGAAGTCGAAGACGATCTCGGCGAGGGGCAGGGTGTAGCGGATCTCCACCCGGTCCTCGGAGAGGTAGTCCATGCCCAGGAGGGTGCCGCGGCGGGTCTGGCACAGCTCCATGATCGCGCCGATGAACTCGCTGGGCGCGAGGATGGTGGCCCGCACCACCGGCTCGTACACCTCCGAGATCTTGCCCTCGGGGAACTCGCTCGGGTTGGTGACCGTGTGCTCGGCGCCGTCCTCCATGAGGACGCGGTAGACCACGTTCGGCGCGGTGGCGATCAGGTCGAGGCCGAACTCGCGCTCCAGGCGCTCCCGGATGACATCCAGGTGCAGCAGGCCGAGGAAGCCGACGCGGAAGCCGAAGCCGAGGGCCGCGGAGGTCTCCGGCTCGTACACCAGGGCGGCGTCGTTGAGCTGGAGCTTGTCGAGGGCGTCGCGCAGCTCGGGGTAGTCCGAGCCGTCCAGCGGGTAGAGGCCGGAGAACACCATCGGCTTGGGGTCCTTGTAGCCGCCCAGGGCCTCGGTGGCGCCCTTGTGCTGCTGGGTGATGGTGTCGCCGACCTTGGACTGGCGGACGTCCTTCACACCGGTGATCAGATAGCCGACCTCGCCGACGCCCAGACCGTCGGCCGGGAGCATCTCGGGCGAGTTGGTGCCGATCTCCAGCAGCTCGTGGGTGGCGCCGGTGGACATCATCCGGATGCGCTCGCGCTTGCCCAGCTTGCCGTCGATGACCCGGACATAGGTGACGACGCCCCGGTAGGAGTCATAGACCGAGTCGAAGATCATCGCGCGGGCGGGCGCGTCGGCGACGCCGACCGGGGCGGGGACCTCGCGCACCACCCGGTCGAGCAGCGCCTCGACACCGACGCCCGTCTTCGCGGAGACCCTCAGCACATCGTCCGGGTCGCAGCCGACGAGGTTGGCCAGCTCCTCGGCGAACTTCTCCGGCTGGGCGGCCGGGAGGTCGATCTTGTTGAGGACCGGGACGATGGCGAGGTTGTTCTCCATCGCCAGATAGAGGTTGGCCAGGGTCTGCGCCTCGATGCCCTGGGCCGCGTCCACCAGCAGGATCGTGCCCTCGCAGGCGGCGAGCGAGCGGGACACCTCGTAGGTGAAGTCCACATGGCCCGGGGTATCGATCATGTTCAGGATGTGGGTCCTGCCCTGGCCTTCGCCCTCACTGGGCGCCCAGGGCAGCCGGACCGCCTGGGACTTGATCGTGATGCCGCGCTCGCGCTCGATGTCCATCCGGTCGAGATACTGAGCACGCATCTGCCGCTGGTCGACCACACCGGTCAGCTGAAGCATCCGGTCGGCGAGCGTGGACTTGCCGTGGTCGATGTGCGCGATGATGCAGAAATTGCGGATCAGCGCCGGGTCTGTACGGCTCGGCTCGGGCACGTTGGAAGGAGTCGCGGGCACGCAGGGTCCTGATTCTTGAGACGCGGGGCGTCTCGTCTCGGGCGATGTCGGATCGATACGTAGCCCCCATCGTCCCACGGGTGAGGGACTGCGACCGGTTTGGGCCGCCGGGAGAGCTGCTGGTAGCCTGGCTAGCTGTGTCTCTTCCCATGGTGCAGACCACGGGACACGAGGCGCTCATCGAAGATCAATCGAACCTGAGAAGGCTCTTTCGTGGCGAACATCAAGTCCCAGATCAAGCGGAACAAGACGAACGAGAAGGCGCGCCTGCGCAACAAGGCCGTCAAGTCGTCGCTGAAGACCGCTGTCCGCAAGGCCCGTGAGG
Source organism: Streptomyces sp. NPDC001985 (assembly GCF_040296845.1). Classification (NCBI taxonomy): domain Bacteria; kingdom Bacillati; phylum Actinomycetota; class Actinomycetes; order Kitasatosporales; family Streptomycetaceae; genus Streptomyces; species Streptomyces sp. NPDC001985. Next base: position 11,141 of record NZ_JBEOYB010000043.1, on the reverse strand, counting down.
CCGCCGCTTCGGGCGACGTCGAGAAGGCCACCGCGGCCACTCGCGAGGCCGCTCGCAAGCTCGACAAGGCTGTCTCGAAGGGTGTCATCCACAAGAACGCCGCCGCCAACAAGAAGTCGGCGCTGGCTGCCAAGGTTGCCTCCCTCCAGGGCTGAGCCCACTCGCTGTAACCCGGGGGCGACCCCGGACCGGCGGCACTCCCTGAGGGTGCCCCGCCGGAAGACTTGATAGCCGGACGGACCCGAGCGGGCCCTCTCTCTCCGCTCCCCGCCCCGGCACCCCTCAGGACTCGCACTTGGACCTGCGTTCGCCACGCGGGTGCGAGTCCGAACCGCAGGACCTCGCCAGGGCCCCGGACCCCTCTCGCTCCTTCCCCAGGACAGAGGCTCCCCCGGGGCCTTCGGCATGCCCACCCCAGAAGACGGCCCCACCCCGGCCGAACCGACGATCGGCGCACACCTCAGCCCCGCCGGCGATTGAGGCACGGGAAGCGCAATTCAGCCCCGCCGGCCATCGAGGCACGGGAAGCCCAATCAGCCCGGCCGACCACCGAGGCGCGGGAAGCCCAATCAGCCCCGCCGGCGATTGAGGCGCGGGGGTTCGGGGGCAGAGCCCCCGACCGAAGCCCCCCGGGGCGGAGGCCCAAGCACCAGGGACCTCCCCCGAACCCCGGGCTCAAACTCGGACTCAACCTCAGCGCCGCGAACGCGCAGCCCTCGCCACAGTCACCACAGCTTTCTCCAGGGCATACTCCGCATCATCCCCACCCCCCTTCACCCCCGCATCCGCCTCCGCCACCGCCCGCAGCGCCACCCCCACCCCGTCCGGTGTCCACCCCCGCATCTGCTGCCGCACCCGGTCGATCTTCCAGGGCGGCATGCCCAGCTCACGGGCCAGATCCGCCGGTCTGCCGCCGCCCCTGGCCGAGGAGAGCTTCCCGATCGCCCGCACCCCCTGCGCCAGCGCACTGGTGATCAGCACTGGCGCGACCCCGGTCGACAGCGACCAGCGCAGCGCCTCCAGCGCCTCCGCCGCCCGGCCCTCCACCGCCCGGTCGGCGACGGTGAAGCTGGAAGCCTCCGCACGGCCCGTGTAGTACCGCCCCACGACGGCCTCGTCGATCGTGCCCTCGACATCCGCGGCGAGCTGGGACACCGCGCTGGCCAGCTCCCGCAGATCGCTGCCGATGGAGTCCACCAGCGCCTGGCACGCCTCCGGTGTCGCGGACCGGCCCAGCGCCCGGAACTCCGAGCGCACGAACGTGAGCCGCTCGGCGGGCTTGGTGGTCTTGGGGCAGGCGATCTCACGGGCCCCGGCCTTGCGGGCCGCGTCCACCAGCCCCTTGCCCTTCGCGCCCCCGGGGTGGAGCAGGACGAGGGTGATCTCCTCCACCGGCGCGGTGAGATACCCCTTGATGTCCTTGATCGTGTCGGCGGAGAGATCCTGCGCGTTCCGCACGATGACGACCTTGCGCTCGGCGAAGAGCGAGGGGCTCGTCAGCTCGGCGAGGGTGCCCGGCTGGAGCTGGTCGGCGGTGAGGTCGCGCACATCCGTGTCGGCGTCGGCGGCGCGGGCCGCCGCCACCACCTGCTGCACCGCGCGGTCGAGAAGGAGATCCTCCTGCCCCACGGCGAGGGTGACGGGGGCGAGCGGATCGTCGGTGGAATTCTTCCTGGTGGCCATCGCGTCCAGCATCCCATGGGCCACCGACACCCGGTCCGGTGCCGGAGAATGAACGGGTGAGCGATGGACGACATGTACTGGTGCTGCCCGACCGCGACGCAGCCGAGGAGGTGGCGGGGGAGCTGGCGGACCGCTTCGGCGTGGCCGAGGAACCCCAGCTCGTACGGGACGCGCTGGCCGGCGAGGACGACGCCGAGGACGCCCAGTGGCTGGTCGTGGTGGAGGACCCCGGCGCCCGGCTGGACCCGGCGGGCCTGGACGCCTTCGCCGCCGAGTACGAGGGGTGGCTGGAGGCCCCCTGACGGCGGGCCGGGCTCAGCTCCGCGCGACATCCCTGAGGAAGACGAGCCCGTCGATCTCCGCCAGGTGCGCCGGGTCGAGCCCGAAGTAGCCGAACCAGGGGGAGTCGCGGGGCGCGGGCGGGGTGTCGCGGAGGGCGGCGGCCAGCCGGGGCGCGTCGACGAGACAGCGGTCCTCCGGGAGCGCGTACAGCAGCCCTTCGACGGAGTCCGGCGGCGGCGCGCCCACCCCCCGGTGCCGGATCGTGCCGAGGGCCGTGGCCACGAAGGCGTACTCCTCACCGAGGCGGGCGCTCACCAGCGCGCCGGCGCCCCACCACTCCAGCGGCGCCCCGCCCATCCGCATCGAGCTCCTGGTCCGCTGGAGATGGGTGTTGTGGGCGTGGACCAGCGCCGGTCCCCCTTCCGCGACGGCGAGGAGGTTGTGGGCCATCATCCGGTCCCGGACGCCCACCAGCCGCGTCATGCGCGCCGGTGAGGTGTCGGCCATCCAGTGGTGGTAGCGGAGCAGGCCGGTGGCGGTGCGCCCGTACAGGCGCGCCCGGTCCCAGTCGTCCCGCGAGGTCGCCGCGATGAGGTCCGGCGTCCGTTCGTCGAGCAGCGACACCAGATCGTCGGCGATCAGCCGCAGCCGGCCCGCCTCGGGCGACCGTCCCACGGAGCGGGACGGGTCCGTCATCGCGGCGGGCTCGGTCCACCGGTCGTCGGCGCCGAGCAGCCGGTCGAGTGTCTCCGCCGTGCAGGGGAGCAGATCCGCGTCCACCAGGGCCGCGAGGCGGTGGTGGAGTGCGGTGAGGGCCTGCCGGGGGCTCTCGGCGCCGGTGATCTCCAGCGGGCCGTCGAAGCCGGCGAAGCGGAGCCGCTCGGAGGCGGGCCGGCCGTCGTTGTACGCCCTCATCCACCGCACGAGTGCGCGGTTGGCGGCGGACGCCCCGAGCCCATGGCTGAACCCGTGCTCCATGGCCTCGTCGAGGGTGCCCGTGCCCGTGGTGACGTAGTCGTCCACCATCAGGCCCGCCAGACAGCCGCTCTCGATCGCGATCGCGCGGTAGCCCTCCTCCGCGACGAGCTGCCGGAAGATCTCGTTGCGCAGATCGAGCAGGGTGTCCTCGCCATGGGTGGGCTCGCCCAGGGCGAGCAGCCTCGGCCGGGCGGGCAGCAGCCCCCTGAGGGAGGCGGCGTCGACGGTGTGGAGGGTTTCCCGGATGCCAGTAGCCATGACCTCAACGGTATCGTTGAAGACTCGGTTGAGACTTTTTCGGGATACTCTCGGAGCTGTGGGAAGAAACCCTCAAAGCACTGGTCACCTCAGGCCGATTGATCTGGCGCGCCGCCACGGACTGTCCACGCAGGCCGTGCGGAACTACGAGGAGGCCGGCGTCCTCCCGGCCGCCGACCGCACACCCCACGGCTACCGCGTCTACACCCCGGCGCACACACGGGCTCTGGCGGCGTTTCTCGCCCTGCTGCCCGGCCACGGCCATCCGACGGCGGCATCGGTCATGCGGGCCGTGAACCGGGGCGCGACCGATGAGGCGCTCCGCCTCATCGACGAGAGCCATGCCCAGCTCCTCGACGACCGGCGCACCCTCCGGGCCGTGGAGAGCGCCCTCCGCGATCTGGAGTCCGCCGCGCCGTCCGAGCCCGACGCGGCGCTCCCGGGGCCCGGCGGCACCTTCATCGGGCCGCTGGCGGAGGGACTCGGCATCCGGCCGGCGACCCTGCGCGCCTGGGAGCGCTCCGGGCTGGTGCACCCGCGCCGCGACCCGCTGACCGGGTACCGCGTCTACGACGAGGCCGCTGTACGGGACGCCCGGCTGACCCACCAGCTCAGACGGGGCGGCTATCCGCTGGAGCGGATCGCCCCGCTGATCACCCAGGTGCGGACCGCCGGCGGACTGGAGCCTCTGGAGTCGGCCCTGCGCGACTGGCACGGCAGGCTCTCCGCCCGCGGGCGCGCGATGCTGACCGGAGCCGCCGAGCTGGACGCGTACCTCCGCGAGCTGCCCTGACCCCGTGCGCGAGGCCCGGGCCCGCCCTCGGGGCCGGAGCGTCAACGCCCTTATCACGCGGCCCCCTTGGCTCCATCCCCTCCCATCTGCTGGGCTGGGCCCATGGACACCGCCGCAGGCCGCACACCGGCCGTCTACGACCGCATCGGAACCGGCTACAGCGACATCCGGGTCCCCGACCCCCGTCTGCACGCCCTGATCAGCCGGGCCCTGGAGGGCGCCCGCACCATCGTGAACGTCGGCGCCGGGGCCGGCTCCTACGAACCCGAGCACGCCAAGATCACCGCGGTCGACCCCTCCCAGGTCATGCTGGACCAGCACCCGGCGGCCAGAAAGGTGCGGGCCGGCGCGGAGGCGCTCCCGTTCCCCGACGGGTCCTTCGACGCGGCGATGGCCGTCCTGACCGTCCACCACTGGCCCGATCCGCACCGGGGCCTCGGCGAGCTGCGCCGGGTCGCCCGCAGACAGGTGGTCTTCACCTGGGACCCGGGCCATCCTCAGGAGCTGTGGCTGATCGAGGAGTACCTCCCGGAGATCCGTGACATGGACCACGCCCGCTTCACGCCCGTGGCCGAGGTCGCCGACGCGCTCGGAGCGCACACGGTGCTGCCCTTCCCCATCCCCCGCGACTTCACCGACGGCTTCCAGAGCGCCCACTGGCAGCGGCCCGAGCGCTATCTCGACCCGGCCGTCCGACAGGCCAGCTCCACCTTCGCCCAACTGCCGCCCTCCGTCGTGGAACCGGCGATCGAACGGCTCCGCGCCGACCTCGACTCCGGCCTCTGGCACCGCCGCCACGCCGATCTCCTCGACCGGGAGAGCATGGACTACGGCTACCGCCTGGTGATCGCGGGCTAGGTCGTCACTTTCGGATCGTGCCAGGGCTCGCGAGCCCTGGCACCGCGCCCCGCCGCGATGTCGTCAGTCGCCGACCCTCCGCGTGGACTCCCTCCTCTGCCCTGCGATCGCCCTGCGATCCACGGCACCGCGCCCGGCTCGCCGATCCGGCCCGGTCCGAAAGAAGCTCCCCGGGCGGACCACGGGGACCGCCGCGGGCGCCCGAGGCCCGAGGGCACCCGGCCCGCCCGCCTCCCGCCCGGGCGCCCCGCCGGCCGCGCCCGGTGACCACGGCCCCCCGGCGCAGGCCCGCCCGCAGGGAGCGGCCGGCGCCGGTCACGGCGATCGGCCCGTCCCGGTCGGTGCGGAGCACCACCGCTCCCCCGGCTCCGAGCGCGCCCACGGTGTGCGGGGACGGATGGCCGTACGGGTTGTCCCGGCCCGTGGAGATCAGTGCCAGTCGCGGGCGCGCGGCGGCCAGCAGAGCCGGGTGCTGATGCGCCGACCCGTGGTGGGCGACCTTGAGGACATCCACCGGCGGCAGTTCCGGATGGGCCAGCAGCAGCCCGCGCTGGGCCGGTGGTTCGAGGTCGCCGAGCAGCAGGAGGACCGGCCCCGCCTCCACCCGCACCAGCAGGGTGACGCTGGCGTCGTTGGGTTCCGTCGGCGGGACCGCGGCGGACGCCCGGCCCGGGGCACGGTCCGGGGCGCGGTCCGGGGCGCGGTCCGGCCAGAGCACCTGCCACGACAGCCGTCCGAGCCGGCGCCGCTCCCCCGGGGCCGCGCGCACCAGCGGCACCCCGGCTTCCGCCGCCGCCGCGCGGACGAACGCGCTCTGCGCCCTCGGCTCGTCGAGCGTCGTGGTCTGCACCGCCCCCACGGTCCGGCCCCGCAGCACCCCGGACAGGCCCCCGATGTGGTCGGTGTGGAAGTGGGTGAGGACGATCAGCGGGATACGCGTGACGCCCAGCTCCCGCAGACAGCGGTCGGCCAGATCCGGGTCGGGTCCCACATCCACGACCACCGCCGCGCCGGTGCCGTCGCCCGCCGCGAGGACCGTGGCATCTCCCTGTCCGACATCGCACATGGCGAACGACCAGCCCGGTGGCGGCCAGCCCGTGACGACGCGGGTGAGCGGCGCGGGGCGCAGCACGGCCAGCAGGAGCAGCAGCGCACAGGCCGAGGCCGCCCAGGGGCGGCGCCACAGCCGGCGGGCGATGAGCACCGCGAGCGCGGTGGCGGCGGCGAGCAGCACTCCGCCGCGCCAGCCGCCCGGCCAGTCCACCCACGCCCCCGGCAGCGAGGCCCCGGCACGGGCGACGGCGGCGATCCACCCGGCCGGCCATCCCGCGACGCCGGCGAGCACCTCGGCCGCGGGCATCGCGACCGGGGCGGTGGCGAGCGCGGCGAAACCGAGGACGGTGGCCAGGGCGACGGCCGGCTCGGCGATCAGATTGCAGGGGATCGCCACCAGGCTGACGCGGGTGGCCAGGACGACGACCACGGGCGCGCAGACGGCCTGCGCGGCCCCGGCCGCCGCCAGCGCCTCCGCGAGCCTCGGCGGCACCCCGCGCCGCCGCAGCGCCGCGCTCCAGCCGGGGGCGATGGTCAGCAGCGCGCCGGTGGCGAGGACGGAGAGCACGAAGCCGGGGCTGCGGGCGAGGCCGGGGTCGTGGAGGACCAGCAGCAGAACGGCGGCGGCGAGCGCGGGGAGGAGGGATCTACGCCGGCCGGTGCCGATGGCGAGCAGGGTGATCGCACCGCACGCCGCCGCCCTGAGCACGCTCGGCTCCGGTCGGCACACGACCACGAAGGCGAGGATCAGCCCGCCGCCGAGGAGCGCCGTCCCTCTCAGGGTGATGCCCAGCCGGGGTGCGAGACCGCCGCGCTCGGCGAGCAGGGCCCGGCCCGGGGGTCCCACCAGCAGGATGAGCACCACGCCCAGGTTGCTCCCGGAGACCGCGAGGAGATGGGTGAGGTCCGTGGCCTCGAAGGCTTCCTGGAGGTCCGGGGTGACCCGGGAGGTGTCCCCGACGGTCAGCCCGGGGAGGAGGGCGCGGGCGTCCCGGGGCAGGCCGTCGGACGCCGTGCGCAGCCCCGCCCGGAGGGCTCCCGCGGTGCGCTGCACCGCGCTGGGGCTCTCGATGACCTCCGGCCCGCCGCCCCGCACCCGCAGCACCGCCCCGTACCGGTCGGCGCCGTGCAGCGGTGGCGCGAGGCCGCCCGTCAGCCGGAGCCCGGTGGAGGGCAGCAGCGACTGCCAGCGGGCGAGTACGGGCCGGGGGAGCCCCGGCCGCACCACCACCAGCAGGGGTGTCCTGACGGCGGTGGCCTCCCGGCCCGCTCCGGAGACCTCGGTCGCCTCCGCGTCGAACACCAGGGCCCGTCCCGCCCGCGGACCGCCTTCCGGCCGGGGCCGGGTGAGCCTGGGGTCGGAGGTGACCCGCAGCTCCACGGTGGCGTGGGCGTACCGTTCGGCCAGCGCGGGCAGCGGGCCGCGCCGCAGATCCGCGCTCCACAGCCCGGCGGTCACCGCGCCCGCCGCCGCGCACAGCAGCAGCGCCGCGCAGGCGGTGGCGGTGGCGGTGATCCGGTCCCGGCCGCCCGCACGGGCCGCCCGGCGTGCGCCGGGCCTCAGGACCGAGACGAGGAGCAGCGCCGCGAGAGCCGCGCAGAGGGCCGCGCCGAGCGCCGTCCACCGGCCCGGGGCGCCCACGGCAAGCGCGGAGGCCGCCCAGGCCGCCAGGGCCGGAAAGACCAGCCGCAGATCGGCCGGGCCCTCCTGGCGGGGGTTGGCCGCGCCCAGCCGGTGGCCCGACGCGGTGTGCACGGCCCGGCGGGTCACGGCCGCACCAGCGGCTGGAGGTCGGCGAACCGGCGGTCCCCGATCCCTCTGACCTCGCGGAGCTGCTCGACGGAGCGGAAGCCGCCCTGCTGGGTGCGGTGGTCGATGATGTGGCGGGCGAGGACGGGGCCGACCCCGGGGAGGGTTTCGAGCTGGTCGGCGGTGGCCGCGTTGAGGCTCAGCGGCCCGGTGGACGGGACCGTGGCGGGCCCGGGGGGTGCTGTGTCTGCCCCGGGGGCGCTCGGGGGTGCGGGGGCGCCCACCACCACCTGCTCGCCGTCGATCAGCACCCGGGCCCGGTTGAGGCCGGTGAGATCGGCGCCCGTTCTGACGCCTCCGGCGGCGCGCAGGGCATCGGCGACCCGGGAGCCATTCGGCAGTCTCAGCACGCCGGGCCGCCGCACCTTGCCGCTGACGTCCACGACGACCCGCCCGCTCCCCCGGCGGGCGGCCTCAGGGGCGCGCTCGGGTGCCGCGACCCCCGGCCGGACCACCTCGGGGGCGCGCACGCTCTCCGGGTTCCCCGTCCAGAAGTGCTGGACGGCGAGGAGGGCGGCGGCCACCAGGACGACGGCCAGCGCGGCGAGGGTTCTCGGTTCGAGCCCGCAGCGGAGCCGCACCCAGACCGGCAGCCGCTCCCGCACGGCGAACACGGCCCGCTGCCGGAGGGGGTGGTCCGTGCCGGGAGGCGGGTCGGGGGCCGGGGCGGTGGGCGGTACCTCGCCCCGCCGGCGCGCCGTGGTGCCCCTGCCGGGGCCCGGGCCCGGACCGTGCCGGACGCGGGTACGGAGACGGGGGTGGGCGCGGCTGTCGGATGCCGGGGGGCGGCCGGGGCCGCTGGTCGCGGGGTGCGGGTGAGGGGTCATGAGGAGGACGGTAGGAGGGTTGGGCGGGGCTCGCCGGGAGGGGGGAATTCCGGTGGAGAACCCGCCACTTGTGGATATCCCCATCCCCCAGCCGGGTGACGATCCCCCACCTGGTTGACACCCCCGAGCCAATCCCAGCCCCCCCGCCACTCGGGGATACCCACCGGGCCAACCCGACCCGTCCGCCCTCTTGAGGCCACATCTCGCACCTGACGGGCGACCCGAACACATCAAGCCCGCCCGGCGCTTGAGGCTGGCCCCTGTGCCTGACGGGCGACCCGAACAAATCAAGCCTGTCCGGCGCTTGAGGACGGACCCCGCACCACAGGTGACCCGCATCCCGCGGGCCCGGGTCGGGGGCCAGCCCCCGAACCCCCGCTCCTCAATCGCCGGAGGGGCTGAGTGGGTGCGGCTCAACCACCAGTGAGGCTGGGGTGGTGCGGCTCAAACGCCGGAGGGGTTGGAGTGGTCCGCCTCAAACGCCGGAGGGGCTAGGGGGCGCGGCTCAATCGCCGTGGCTGGTGTTGTGCCTGAGCTTGTCCGGCAGGGCTGAGCAATCCCAGCCCGTCCGGCGCCACCTCCCAGAGGCAGCTCCGGGGGAGCCTGAGGACCGCCCCCGCACCACAGGACCCCGCACCCCGCGGGCCCGTCGGAGCCCCCCGCCGCCCCGAACTCCCCTCTCAGCGGGGCGAGATCACCGTCCCCAGGAGGCCCGGGCCCGTATGCGCACCGATCACCGCCCCCACCTCGCTCACATGCAGCTCCACCACCCCCGGCACCCGTTCCCGCAGCCGGTCCGCCAGGGCCGAGGCGCGTTCGGGGGCGGCGAGGTGGTGGACCGCGATGTCGACGCCGCTCATGCCCGCCCGCTCGACGGCGATCTCCTCCAGGCGGGCGATGGCGCGGGCGGCCGTGCGGACCTTCTCCAGCAACTCGATCCGTCCGCCCTCCAGTTGCAGCAGCGGCTTCACGGCCAGCGCGGACCCCAGGAGCGCCTGCGCGGCGCCGATCCGGCCGCCGCGCCGGAGGTAGTCGAGGGTGTCGACGTAGAAGTAGGCGGAGGTGCCCGCCGCGCGCTTCTCCGCGGCGGCGACCGCCTCGTCGAGAGTGCCGCCGGACTCCACGGTCTCCGCCGCCGCGAGGGCGCAGAAACCGAGGGCCATCGCGACCATCCCGGTGTCCACCACCCGTACCGGAACCGGGGCTTCCCTGGCGGCCAGCACCGCCGCGTCGTAGGTGCCGGAGATCTCGGCCGACAGATGGAGGGAGACGATCGCGGTCGCGCCGGCCCGGGCACGCGCCCGGTAGGTCTCGGCGAAGGTCTCGGGGCTCGGCCGCGATGTGGTGACCGGGCGCCGCTTCTGAAGGGCCTGGGCCAGCGAGCGGGCCGAGATCTCGGTGCCCTCCTCAAGCGCCTCGTCCCCGAGGACGACGGTCAGGGGCACCGCCACGATGCCATGGCGCTCCATCGCCGGCGGCGGCAGGTAGGCCGTTGAATCGGTGACGATCGCGACATGGCGGGACATGAGCGGGAGGTTACCGGTCACGGCCACCGGACGGCAGCCCGGACCTCTGCCTCAGGGAACTCGGCCGCACGCTCGGCTGCCTCACAGTCGCTCGGGGGGAGGATCGGGGTCAGTTCGTGGTCTCGGGGCGGGTGGTCTTCTCCCACGGGTACGCGGTCTGCTGCCGGGGGTCACGCGCGGTGATCGCCTGCGGCTGCTGGGCCGGTGCGCCCGGGGCCGACGCCTCGCCGGACTCCGGCCGGTCGGTGTCGGGCCAGCTCCGCGAGGGTCCCGCCGGGCCGCCGGACGCGCTCTGCGACCGGGTGTCCCGGGGCGCCTCCGCCTCCGGCTCCGACCAGTGCCGCAGCGCTCCCGCCTCCATGTCGATCTGGGTGCTGAGGCTGTCCAGATCGTCGTCGGCGAACCTGCGGGCCCGGTCCCGGGCGGCCCAGCGCAGGGACTCCGCCGAGTGCGTGATCCGCTCGGTGCGCTCGCGCAGCTCGGGCAGCCGGGCGGAGACCGTGGCCCGGTCGGGCTCGCGCTCCAGGCGCTTCAGCTCGTCGTCGAGTTCATGGCCGTGGGCGCTGAGGCGCTCGAAGAGGGCGATCGTCTCGGACAGGGAGGCGTCCTCGGCGACCCCGGCCTGGAGCGCGTCCTGGGTGGCGCGCATGGAGGTGCGCAGCGACAGCCGCAACTGGGCCAGATCGGCGGCGACCCCGCTCTGGCCGAAGGTCTTGGCCCGCAGGGTGGTGTCCTCGACCGTGCGCCGGGCCTGGGTGACGGACTGCTTGGTGCGCTCGACCCCGCGTTTGGCCGCGCCGACCGCCTTGACCGTGACAAATGCTCCCAACGCCACAAAGGCGACCAGAAGCAGTGCCAGTATCGCGATCACGACTTCCATGTCCGCCCCTTCGGCGTCGAGCGCTGTGCGCCGGCTGCGCACGTCGACTGTGTTCCCCTCCACCGTAAACGGAACAGGCAGGCCAAGGGTTCCCCATGACCCCCCAACCTGCCCGTAGGGGAAACCCCGAACCAGGGGGCCGGGGCCTCGGGGTGGCCACGACGTCGGCCGGCTCATCACCATGCTCGACCGT
>NZ_JBEOYB010000042.1:0-72771 GCF_040296845.1 Streptomyces sp. NPDC001985 | reverse complement strand
CCCGGCCTCGGGGACGGGTCACCGCGCCGGTACCCTCGAAAAGCCGACGAACGGCGCACGGGACGCCCGGTATCGCCCGCGGGAGCGGCATCCCGGGCCCTGTCACCTCAGCGACAACGGGAGTGGCCAGGATGACACAGGCGATGCCCACCCCGGCGGAGCCCGCCGGACTCGACTTCCCCCTCGTCCGCAGGACCGGCTATCTGCTGCACAAGGCCGGCACGCTCCTGATGGAGGACGCGGAACAGGCCCTCGCCGCGCAGGGGATGCGCATGCGGTACTTCTATGTGCTCGCGGCCCTGGACAGCGGGCTGAGCCTCTCCCAGCAGGATCTCAGCAGACTGCTGAACCTGGACCCCACGACGATGGTCGCGCTGATCGACGAGATGGAGGGCGCGGGCCATGTGGAGCGCCGCCGCAACCCCTCGGACCGCCGCCGGTACATCCTGAGCCTGACCGGCGGCGGGCGCGAGGCCCTGGAGCGGGCCGGGCGCGCCGTCGACGAGGTCGAGCGCGACTTCCTCGCCGGTGTGCCCGAGGCCGACCGCGAGCGGCTGCGCGCGGTTCTCGGCGAGCTGCTCGCCGACCGCTGGCCGCGTGTGATCTCCTGCGAATGATCCCGCTCCGCATCGACGGATTCCGGCTTTCCGTTCCCAGGATTCCGGAATCCGTCAATTCCACTTACGGATTTCCGGGACCGTGCCCCTTGTGGAAGCCATCACACATTCCCGTATTTCCCGGTCATCCGATGACCGCGCGTGTTACTTTCTCTCCTGTAAGGTGCCGCCCGCTGAAGCGCGGCACCGACAGGCGGACCACGGTCTGCTACACGGGGGAAGGATCACGGGGGAATGAATGGCAATAATTTGTTCTACGGATCTCTGGACAGTTGCCTCGGCCCGGGAACGACACGGTTTTTCGGCAGCGGCTACAAACGGGTCGTCCAGAATCTGAGCGCGATCATCAGCGACGGTTCCGCGGAGCCCGGCGCGCTGATCACCGCACGCGGCACCCTGACCTATCCGCGGGACTGGTCCCGCAAGTCGGGCGCGGGGGAACTGCGCCCGCACCTCAGCAGCATCGACGCCCTGGTGCTGGCCGCGACCCTGGCCGAGGTCCAGGTGAACCGGGCCTTCGGCCTGACGGCCGGCGAAGCGCGCCGCACCTGGCTGCGGCAGGCGGATGTGCGCGCCGGAAGCAGTCCGCACGAGGACCTGGACGACTTCCCGGTGGAGGGCAGACTTCTGTCCGTCGACGGCCCCACCGGGGCCCGGTCCGCCCGGTCCAGCACCTTCGACTGCCGCATCGGCGGGCTGCGGGTGCGCGTCACCCTGGCGCACGAGGCCGGTTCCGGCCGGGTGACCGGCCCCGCCGCGTACACCGACACGGCCTCCGCCCTCGGCCCGCCCGGGGCCCGGCACTACGGCGAGGGGTACAAGAACCGCGATCAGCACGCGGACCGCGTCCATGTCGACCTCGACCGGAACCGGGTCCGGGGGCGCCAGCGGGTGGTCGCGCCCGGGGAGACGGACGGGGAGAACCTCGGCGCCGAGACGGCCTACGGCCCCTCGGTCTCGCTGATCGACGCCCTCGTGGGAGTGGCCCAGCTCGCCCAGGTTCTGCTGTACGCGCAGGACGGGCTCAGCCGGGGCAGCAGCAACACGCTCTGGATGCGGCGGTTCGTCATCCGCACGGAGAACCCCGCACGGCCGCTGGGGCGCAGCTTCACCCCCACGGTGCACATCGCCAAGTCCCGGCTGATCGATCTCGCGGGAGAGAGCTGGCGCACCGCCGAGCTGGCCGTCGACGATTTCTCGGGAATCAGGGGCCAGTGCTCTCTCGCGCACCGGCTGCCCGCCGCCGCCTGACCGCACGGCACACGCACCGGGTGACCGGATGATCTCTTTTTCCGGTCGCCCGCATTCTTCCACCACTACGCATTCCACGGGCGCACCATTCAGGTGTCCGCTCGCGCCGTTCACCGATCGCGCCGACCAGGGAAATGACATCCCACCGGGTAATCGACCATGCCCGAAAGCGTACGGAAGACGGCCAGGCAAACAACGGGGGAATCACTCATGCAATTTTCACCGACGCTCTACATCGGAGAAGTGCTGGTCGTTCTGGAGGGCCCGGCCCGGGTCCGCTGGCAGGGTCCCGGAACGGATCGCCGGACCCCTGTCGGGGTGTGGCCCGACGCGGGGCAGCTGGCGGCGGTGCGCGAGCACCTGGACAGCGAACGGCCACTGCTCGTCCTGCTGGACGAGGCCCGCAGCCGGGTGCCCGTGCTGCGCGAGGAGTGGCCTTCGGCGTCCTGCCGGCTGCTCCGGGAGCCGGGGGGCGACGACGAGGTGGCCGAGTTCCGGCTGCCGTTCCTCGACTGGCTCCCCGGCCGCGACCGGGAGCGGGCGGCCCGGTTCCTCGCGGAGAGCGACGAGACACTCTCCCGTACACCCGTGGCGCTGCTGCCGCCGCTGATGATCGAGGGGCGGCCCGACGGCGCTCCGCGCAATCCGCGTTTCGCCCGCCGGCTGCTGCCGGGAACCCTGACTCCCGCCCGGCTCACCGCGGCCGTCGACCATCTCCTGGCGGGCGAAGGGGCCGGGCGGGTCTGTGCCGCGGGGGCGGCGCGGTGATGGGCGCCCCCGGAGCGGCCGGGCTGGGTGCCCACCGCTCCCCGCCGAGCGGCGACGCGGGCGGCGCGCTCCGGGAGCCGGCCGGCGGGCCTCCGGACGGGCTGCTCCCCATACCCACCCTGGGCGAGCTGCGCTCGGTGATCGCCCGGGCCGCGTCCCTGAATCTGGCGCGCGCCACCCGGCGGGCCCTGGAGAGCCGCCCCGCGCGGGGCGCGGACGGCACCGCCGGGGGGAGGGACGGCTGATGGGGCGTTCGGTCCTGGTCACCGGCGGCAACCGCGGTATCGGGCTCGCGGTGGCACGCGCGCTGGCCGCCGGCGGCGACCGGGTGGCCGTCACCCACCGCGGCTCCGGACCCCCGGACGGCCTGTTCGGGGTGCACGCCGAGATGACGGACACCACAAGCGTCGACACCGCCTTCGCCAGGGTGGAGGCGGAGCACGGCCCGGTGGAGGTGCTGGTGGTCAACGCGGGCATCACCCGGGACACCCCGCTGCTCCGCATGGACGAGCGGGACTTCACCGATGTCCTGGACGTCAATCTGTACGGGGCCTTCCGCACGGTCCGGCGCGCCGCGCGCTCCATGGTGCGCGCCCGCTGGGGCCGGATCGTGCTGATGTCCTCGATGACCTACGCCTACGGGGCGCCGGGGCAGGTCAACTACGGCGCCGCGAAGGCCGGACTGTTCGGTATGGCCCGCTCGCTGGCGTGGGAGCTGGGCCCGCGCGGCATCACGGTCAACCTGGTCGCGCCGGGGCTGATCGACACGGACATGAGCCGGGAGATCACCGGCCGCCGGCGCGAGCACCTGCTGCGCATCACCCCGCTGGGCCGGGCCGGGGACGTGGAGGACGTCGCCGCCGCCGTGCGCTATCTGACGGGCGAGTCGGGCCGGTTCGTCACCGGTGCCGTCCTCCCGGTCAGCGGCGGTCTGGGGCTGGGCGGATGACCCCCGCGCGGGCCACCGCCCCGCCCGGCCCGGCGGCGGGCGCGCCGCCCCGCACCCCGGCTCCGGCCGGTACGACGACGAGGGAAGGACACATCATGGGGGACACCGAAGCGGCTCCGGCCGTACGCCCCGGACACCGGGGAGCCGCCGCCGAGGGGGAACGGGGCCTGCACCTCGCCATCTCCGGCACCTACTCCAGCGGCAAGAGCACCACGACCGAGGCGCTGTCACTGGCGACCGGCATCCCGCGCACCCACGCCATGACCTCCCGGGAGATCCTGCTGGAGCTGATCCCGGGCAAGCAGGTCCAGGAGCTGAACGCGTCGGAGCTGACGATGCTCGGGCTGCGGCGGCTGGAGGAGCGCATCCACCACGAGTCCGGCACCGGGGCGTTCCTGTCCGACGGTTCGGTGATCCATGAATGGATCTACGGGGAGGCGCGGATGCGGGTCGGCATCAATCCGGGGGCGAATCTTCTCCTCAGGACGGTGAAGAACATCGCCGGGCTCCCGGTGAAGCGGTTCTACCGCGACTACATGGACGCGTACGGCGCGGTCGTCAAGTCCCGCGCCCGGCGGATCTACGACGCCTACGTCCATCTGCCGGTGGAGTTCGGGCTGACGGCGGACGGTCACCGGCCGGTGTCGGAGGAGTTCCGGAGGCTGTCGGACGACCTGCTGATCGAAACCCTGGAGGAGTTGGGGATTCCGTACCACGTCGTCGGCGGGACCGTCCGGGAGCGGGTGGAGCGGATCGTGGAGATCTTCGGTCTGCCCCTGGTGATGCCGCTGGACGAGGCCATCGCCGCGGCTCACGACAGGGTCCGGAGCGCGATCGAGGTGCTGGAGGACGACGACCGGTTCCACGAGGCCCAGCGCACCAAGTCGCTGCGCCGGCGCGTCACGTACGCGATGCGCTTCTGACCCGCCCCCGGGCGCCGCGCGGGCGGTGCGCGCGGCGCCCGGCCGGGCTCCGGGAGCGCGGTCAGCCCCCGTCCTCCTGGAGGACGCTGAGGACATTGCCCGCGGGGTCCCTGAACCAGGCGATGGCCGGGCCCCTCGGGTCCCTCGCGATGCCCTTCCCGTCCTGGGTGAAGCCCTCGTAGCGCTCGAACACGACTCCCCTGGAGACCAGTTGGTCCACGGCGGCCTCGATGTCGTCCACCGGGAAGTTGAGCAGGGTGAAGCCCGCCGGGGTGTGGTCGGGTTTGGGGTAGACGAGGACGGTGGTGCCGCCGCCGAGCGTCAGGGTGAGGAGCCCGTGCTCCTCGGAGACCTCCAGGCCGAGGGTCTCGCCGTAGAAGCGTCCGGCCGCCGGGATGTCGTCGACGGCGAATCCGCTGAATGCCCTGGTGTCCCGGAACATGTGCCGCACCTCCGCTTCCCGCGCCGGTCTCCCGGTCCGCCCGGCCCGCTCGCTCCCTCCCATCGTCCCTCCGGGCACGGCTCCGGGCGACTCGGGGAGCCCGCCGGCCGGCGGCGGTGCGGTGCATGATCGGCCTCTTGAGCTCCCGGGACCTCCCGGCTAGCATCGATCTTGTACCAGGACCCCGGCCCGGTGACCGAACACGCCCCCGTCCACGACCGTCAGGCGAGGAGTGCCGCGTATGAGGGGTCCCCTCCGGCCCCGTGCCGCCCTGCCCCGCCGTCCGGCCGGACCGGGCCGGGCGGGCGGTCGGTCCAGCAGCCGCCGTCCGCCGCCACCGGGGTCCGCCACCCGCGCGGCCCGCGTCGGAGCGGACCGGTCCGGGGCAGGCGACCATGCCACTCAACGGATGTACGGAAAGAGGCAGCGATGCTCGGTGAGACAGCGCGCAAGTGGCTGGAACGATGGGACGAGCAGCAGGAGCGCTACAGCCCCGACCGTGACGAGCGGTTCCGGGTGATCGTCGATGTGACCCGGTGGTCCCTGGAGGGGACCTCGCCCGAGCGGCCCCGGATCGTCGATCTGGGGTGCGGCACCGGCTCGCTCACCACCCGGCTCGCCCGCGCCCTGCCGCACGCCGATGTCGTGGGTGTCGACGGCGACCCGATGATGCTGGGGCTGGCCGAGGAGGCCGTCTCCGGCACCGGCGCGCGGGTGGTGCTCGACGACCTCAACTCCCCCGGCTGGGCGGAGCGGGCCGCCCCGGGCGCGCCCTGGCACGCGGCGGTCTCCTCGACGGCCCTGCACTGGCTGACCTCGGAGACGCTCGCCGAGGTGTACCGGGTGCTGGCCGGCAGACTGGCGCCGGGCGGGGTGTTCGTCGATGCCAACAACCGTGCGCCCGAGGGCTCGGAGACGGCGCGCACCCTGGCCCGCCACATACGCGACGCCCGGGCCGGCCGGGCGGGCAAGGCCGACCGGGAGGACTGGGCCTCCTGGTGGAAGGCGTTCCTGGCCGCCCCCGAACTGGCCGAACTCGCCGAGGCCCGCGCACGGACGGCGGTCGGACGGCACGCCTTCGCGCCGCCGCTGGATCTGACCACTCCGCAGCAGACGGAGATGCTGCTCGCGGCCGGGTTCAGCACCGTCACCACGGTCTGGCAGTGCGGTGACGACAGCGTTCTCGTCGCCGTGCGCTGACCCGGCCGGCGGCCGGGGCGGGGCGGACGGCGGAGACGGCGGGTGTCCGGCCGGGTGGCCGGACACCCGCCGGGCGCACCGGGCCCCGGGGGGGGTCAGCGCGGGCTCGGCTCCGGCTCCGGCAGCGGCTCCGTCCCGGGTCCGGTGCCGGGGTCGGGCCGGGCGGAGGGGCCAGCGTCCCTGGGGGCGATGAACGCGGTGGCCGCGAGCGCCAGCAGCAGGAGCCCGGCACAGACATGGCTGGAGAGGGCCAGGGCGCCGGTCATCGCCTCGCGCGCGACCCCCGCCGCCGCGGCCGTCCCCGGTTCCGCCGCGAGCGCGGGGATCACCGACCCGGCGCTCTCCGTCACCTCCGCGCCGAGCCGCTCGGCGTCCCGGTCCGTGAGACCGGTCCCGGCGATGCGGTCCTCCAGACCGGAGCCGAGCCTGCTGAAGAACAGTGTGGTGAGGACGGCGATACCGAGCGCGGCGCCCAGTTCACGGGCGGCGCTCTGGACCCCGGCGCCCGCGCCCGCGCTGTCGGCGGGCACATCCACCAGGACGACATTGGTGACCTGCGCGGTGGCGAATCCGACGCCGACGCCGTAGACGAAGAGCGCCAGGGCGATGGGCCACCAGGCGGTGTCGGTGTCGGCGACGAGTCCCAGCGCCACCAGGCCGGCGGCCTCCAGCAGCAGTCCGACCCGTACCAGGGCCGTCGCCGACGCGGTCATCGAGAAGCTGGCGCCGCTCGCGCAGAAACTGCCCGCCGCGAGGGCGACCAGGGCGAGTCCCGCCTCGAAGGCGCTGTAGTCCAGGGCGAACTGGAGCCAGAGCGGCATCACCGCGATGATGCCGAACTCGCCGAGGCCCACGATCAGGGTCACGGCGTTGCCGTTGCGGAACGAGGGGATGGCGAAGAGCCGGACGTCCATGAGGGGTTCGTCGTTCCGGCGCGCGAGTGCCGCCTGCCGGCGCCAGAACGCGCCGAGGGCGAGGGCGGAGAGGACGAACGCCACGAGGACGGGGGACGGGCCCGCGCTCCACGAGAGGCCCCCGAGGGTCAGCGGCTCGGTGGTGGTCAGCCAGCCGTGGGTGCGCCCCTCGATGAGGGCGAACGCCAGCAGGCCGAGGCCGGCCGCCGACAGGGCGCCGCCGATGCCGTCGATCCGTCCCTCGGTCCGCGGTGACGCGGGCAGATGGAGCAGGGCCGCGGCGGCGATCACGGCGACGAGCGGGATGTTGATGCCGAAGGCCCATCGCCAGGAGAAGTCCGCGAGCCAGCCGCCCAGCAGCGGCCCCACGGCCGCGGCGGCTCCGATGGTGGAGCCCCAGACGGCGAAGGCCTGGCCCCGCGCCCTCCCGGTGAAGGTCGCGTTCACCAGGGCCAGCGAGGCGGGCAGGATCATCGCGCCGCCGACGCCCTGGAGGAACCGCGAGAGGATCAGCGTCCCTCCGCCGGGCGCCAGTGCGGCGCCCACGCTCGTCAGGCCGAACACGCCGAGCCCGATGAGGAACATCCTGCGCGCGCCGTACAGGTCGGTCAGGCGCCCGGTGACCAGAAGCAGGGCGGCGAAGACGATCGCGTAGGACTCCTGTATCCACTGCGCCTCGACCGCGGTGATCGCGAGATCGTCGATGACCGGGGCGAGGATCACATTGACGATGGTGATGTCCACGACGATCAGTGCCACACCGAGGGACACGGCGACCAGGCCGAACCACTGGCGTGAGGTGGGGGATTCCGCTGGGCGGTGCACCATGACTCCACTCCGAGATACCTTTGCCATAAAGGCAATTACCTTTGCCGCAAAGCTAAACAGGTCGGGGTAGGTTGTCAAACGCAGTGGTGGAGCGCGGCAGTCGCGTGGAATCGGAAGGTGGAGCATGTCGATGGAGACGCCGGAGCCCGTCAGCCCGGAGGAGCAGTGGGACCGCCTCATGGACGGTCTGCGCGCGTTCGGCGCCAACTACACCGAGTTCACCCGGCGCTTCGCCGACTGGCTGGGACTGCACTCCACCGACGCCGCGGCCCTGACCGAGATCCTCTACGCAGAGGACCAGGGCACGCCCATGTCGCCCGCCCGGCTGAGCGAGCGCGTCTCCCTCTCGTCCGGGGCGACGACGATCCTGCTCAACCGGCTCGAACAGGCCGGGCACATCGTCCGCACCCGGGAACACACCGACCGCAGGGTGGTGACCCTCCGCAGCAGCCCCGCCATCCGGCCGCGCGCCGAGGAGTTCTTCGGCCCCTACGCCGCGCGCATGACCGCCGAGATGGCGCGGTACACCCCGGAGCGGCTCCAGCAGTTCGAGGACTTCGTCCGCCACCTCGGCCGGACCATGGACGGACTGCTCGCCGAGGAGTACCGGGAGAGCCGCCCGGGCACCCGTCGCGCACCGGACGGCGGCCGTCCCGGGACGTCACCGCCGGGCCGGGCTCAGCGGTAGCTGTCGCGGCACATTCCCGTGACGGACGGGTCGGTGATCCCGGCGGAGCTGTCGCACAGGCTCTTCATGTCGTAGGTCTCGCGCGGCTCGGGCGGCCCCGGCACCGGGGGGACCGGCACGGGCGCGCGGGGCGGCAGATCCCGCGGATCCGGGGCCGGTGTCCGGGGCGGCCGCGGCAGCGGTACGGCGGCGGTGGCGCGGGCGGCGGGCGCACCGCCCGGCCCCGGGCGCGCGGTTCCCCTCGGCGTGTGCCGCCCGCTCCCCTCCGCGCCGCGCCCCGGCCCCCGGCTGGCGAGCGCCGGTTCCTGACGGCCGGCCGGCCCGGCCGGAAGGGCCGTGCGGTCGTGGTCCGGGAGGCCGCTGGGGACACGCGGCCCCCTCAGGGGTTCGGCCGGCACCGACACACAGCCGGTCAGACCGAGGAGCGCGGAGAGGGTCAGGGCGAGAAGCGTGGTGCGCTGGTGCATCCGCCCATCGTGGCGCGGGGCCGGCCCCACGGGTCCGCGCACACGCCCGAAGCCACCGGCACGAGTGAAACGGCGGACGGACGCTGCCACGCGGGTCAGCGGTCCGGCCCGGATTCCCCCGTCTCCGCCTCGGTCTCCTTCTCCCCGCCGATCGCGTCGAGTTCCGCGACGGCGTCGGGCGGCAGATCGAGCCGGGCCGCGGCCACGTTCTCCCGGAGGTGGGCCACGGAGGAGGTGCCGGGGATGAGGACGATCGCCGGCGACCGCTGGAGCAGCCAGGCGAGGGCCACCTGCTGGGGGGAGGCGTCCAGCCGGGCCGCGACGCCGGTCAGGGTGCGGGACTGGAGCGGGGTGAAGCCGCCGAGCGGGAAGAAGGGGGCGAAGGCGATGTTCTCGGCCGCGCACCGGTCCACGAGCCGGTCGTCCCGCCGGTCGGCGAGGTTGTAGAGGTTCTGCACGGTGACGACGGGCGCGATGGCCCGCGCCTCGGTCACCTGGGCGGAGGAGACGGAGCTGAGTCCGAGGTGGCGGACGAGGCCCTGCTCCCGGAGCTCGGCCAGGGCGCCGAACTGCTCGGCGAGGCGCGGCTCGGGTGCGGGGCCCTCGGGGACGCCGAGGCGGAGATTGACCGCGTCGAGGGTGTCGAGGCCGAGGTGGTCCAGATTCTCCCGGACCTGGGCCCGGAGGTCGTCCGGTTCGCGCGACATGATCCACGAGCCGTCGGAGCCCCGGCGGGCGCCGACCTTGGTGACGATGCGGAGATCGGGCGGGTAGGGGTGCAGGGCCTCCCTGATGATCTCGTTCACCACGGTGGGGCCGTAGAAGTCGCTGGTGTCGATATGGGTGATCCCCAGGCCGACGGCCTCCCGCAGCACCGCGACGGCCTCCGCGCGGTCCCGGGGCGGACCGAGGACACCGGGGCCGGCGAGCCGCATCGCGCCGTAACCCATCCGGCTGAGGGTGAGGCCGGGTGCGGGGGTGAGCGTGCCACCGGGAGCCGTGCTGGACATATCAGCCTCTCTCATCCTTTACCGGTGCGGTGACTCTATCCCTCGCGGCGCGGGAACAGACTTCCCGCGCCGCGCGCTGTGATGGGGTATGAGCCCAGGACACCGCATCACCATCGAACAGAGCAGCGCCCATGTGCGGGTCGTACGGAACGGCGACGTGCTCGCCGAGAGCCGGCGGCCCCTGGAGCTGCGCGAGACGGGCTGTCCGGTCCGGTACTACCTGCCGCCCGAGGACGTCAGGACCGAACTGCTGACCCGCTCCGACACCCACACCCACTGTCCCTTCAAGGGCGACGCCGACTACTGGTCGGCGGCCGGCGCCGACGATCTCGTGTGGGCCTATCCGGACCCGGAGCCGGGAGTGGCGGAGATCAAGGACCACTTCTGCTTCTACGACACCGAGGTGGTCTGACCCGTCCGGCGCACCGCCCCGCGATCCGGACACCGGGGCCGTCCGGCCCGTCCGGCGCCCCGGACACGGATTCACCCGACCCGCCCGGCGGTCCACCGCCGGGCGTTTTCCGTACCAGGATGCTAAGACCTTATTGAGCGCTTTGACATTGTTCATCCCTTTATCGGGGAGGCATCCTCATGAGCGGAACAGCCACCGCGGACACCGGGACCGGCACCGGCGCCGCCACCGATGTGGTGCACATCCTCTGGATCAACGCGGGCCTGAGCTGCGACGGCGACTCGGTCGCCCTGACCGCCGCCATGCAGCCCAGCATCGAGGAGATCGTGACCGGTGCGCTGCCCGGGCTGCCGAGGATCGCCGTGCACTGGCCGCTCATCGATTTCGAGTGCGGCCCGGTCCAGGGCGCGGACAACTTCGTCGAGTGGTTCTTCAAGGCGGACCGCGGCGAGCTGGACCCGTTCGTGCTGGTCGTGGAGGGGTCGATCCCCAATGAGCAGATCAAGGCGGAGGGGTACTGGTCGGGCTTCGGCGACGACCCCGAGACCGGCCAGCCCATCACCACCAGCGAGTGGCTGGACCGGCTCGCGCCCAAGGCCACCGGCATCGTCGCGATCGGCACCTGCGCCACCTACGGCGGCATCCACGCCATGGAGGGCAACCCGACCGGAGCGATGGGCGTTCCCGACTACCTCGGCTGGGACTGGACGTCCAAGGCCGGACTGCCGATCGTCTGTGTGCCCGGGTGCCCCATCCAGCCGGACAACTTCGCCGAGACCCTCACCTATCTGCTCTACCAGCTGGCCGGCTCCGCGCCCATGATTCCGCTGGACGACAAGCTCCGGCCCGCCTGGCTGTTCGGGGCGACCGTGCACGAGGGGTGCGACCGGGGCGGCTACTACGAGCAGGGCCAGTTCGCCTCCGACTACGGGACGCCCGAGTGCCTGGTGCGCCTCGGCTGCTGGGGCCCGGTCGTCAAGTGCAATGTCGCCAAGCGCGGCTGGATCAACGGCGTCGGCGGCTGCCCCAACGTCGGCGGCATCTGCATCGGCTGCACCATGCCCGGATTCCCCGACAAGTTCATGCCCTTCATGGACGCCCCGCCCGGATCGCACCTCTCCAGCGACGCCAGCTCCGCGTACGGCGCGGTGATCCGGCGGCTGCGCACCATCACGGCGAAGACCCTCGACAAGGAACCCAAGTGGCGCCGGACCGGCCGTCTGCTGACGACCGGGTACCGCTCGCGGAAGGGCACATGAGACACCATGGCAGCAACGACCGAAGTCGCCGGTGACGGCGGTGGTCTGACGGAGATGTCCTGGGACCCGATCACCCGGATCGTGGGCAGCCTGGGTATCCACACAAAGATCGACTTCAAGCAGAAGCGGGTGGCGGAGTGCTACAGCACCTCCTCCGTCTTCCGCGGCTACAGCGTCTTCATGCGCGGCAAGGACCCGCGCGACGCCCACTTCATCACCAGCCGGATCTGCGGCATCTGCGGCGACAACCACGCCACCTGTTCGGTCTACGCCCAGAACATGGCGTACGGGGTGAAGCCTCCGCACCTGGGTGAGTGGATCATCAACCTCGGCGAGGCGGCCGAGTACATGTTCGACCACAACATCTTCCAGGAGAACCTGGTCGGGGTCGACTACTGCGAGCGGATGGTGCGCGAGACCAACCCCGGGGTGCTGGAGCTGGCCGAGCGCACCGAGGCCCCGCACGCGGGCGACCACGGCTATCGGACCATCGCCGACATCATGCGCTCCCTCAACCCCATCGAGGGCGAGTTCTACCGGGAGGCGCTCCAGGTCAGCCGGTACACCCGGGAGATGTTCTGTCTGATGGAGGGCCGGCACGTCCACCCCTCCACGCTCTACCCGGGGGGCGTCGGCACGGTGGCGACCGTGCAGCTGTTCACCGACTATCTGACCCGGCTGATGCGCTATGTGGAGTTCATGAAGAAGGTCGTGCCGCTCCACGACGATCTCTTCGACTTCTTCTACGAGGCCCTGCCCGGCTACGAGGAGGTCGGCCGCCGCCGGGTGCTGCTCGGCTGCTGGGGCAGTCTCAACGACCCCGACCACTGCGACTTCACGTACCGCAACATGACGGACTGGGGCCGGCGGATGTTCGTCACCCCGGGGATCGTGGTCGACGGCAAGCTGGTCACCAACGACCTCACCGAGATCAATCTCGGTATCCGGATTCTGCTCGGCAGCTCCTACTACGAGGACTGGCAGGGCAAGGACCTCTTCGTCACCCACGACCCGCTGGGCAACCCGGTCGACCCCCGCCACCCGTGGAACCAGCACACCATCCCCTCCCCGCAGAAGCGGAACTTCGACGACAAGTACAGCTGGGTGATGTCCCCGCGCTGGTTCGACGGCAAGGACCATCTGGCGCTGGACACCGGCGGCGGCCCGATCGCCCGGCTCTGGTCCACCGCGCTCTCCGGTCTGGTCGACATCGGCTACATCAAGGCCACCGGGCACAGCGTCCGGATCAATCTGCCCCGCTCGATGACCAGACCCGAGACCACCTTCGAGTGGAAGATCCCCCGGTGGAGCAACGCGCTGGAACGCAACCGGGCCCGGACCTACTTCCAGGCGTACGCCGCCGCCGCCGCGCTCCACTTCGCCGAGAAGGCGCTGGAGGAGGTACGGGCCGGACGCACCCAGACCTGGGAGAGGTTCGAGGTGCCCGACGAGAGCATCGGCTGCGGCTTCACCGAGGCGGTGCGCGGCGTCCTCTCCCACCACATGGTGATCCGCGACGGGAAGATCGCCAACTACCATCCGTATCCGCCGACCCCCTGGAACGCCAGCGTCCGGGACAGCTACGGCACCCCGGGGCCGTACGAGGACGCGGTGCAGAACACCCCGATCTTCGAGGAGAACTCACCGGAGAACTTCAAGGGCATCGACATCATGCGGGCCGTGCGCAGCTTCGACCCGTGTCTGCCCTGCGGAGTGCACATGTATGTGGGCGGCGGCCGCACCCTGCGGGAGATGCATGTCCCCACCGGGCTGAGCGGCCTGAGCGGATGACCGCGGAGGCGACCGGCGCACGGGTCCAGGAGGCGCTGGACCGGCTGACGGGCAGCGGGGCCCAGGAGGCGGGCGAGGAACTGGTCCGCGAGCTGATGGCGTTCTACGGCGAGGGGCTGGCGGCGCTCGTGGACGCGCTGCCCCCGGGCGCGCTGGCGCCGGCCCTGGACCACCCGGCGGCGGCCGGGCTGCTGGTCCTGCACGAGCTGCACCCGGAGGACACCGGGGCCCGGATCGCCCGGGCCCTGGACTCCCTGTCACCGGCTCCGCCCGCCCTGGTCGGCTGGGAACCCGGCAGCGGCACCCTGACCCTGCGGCGCGCCCCGTCCGGCGGTGGCTGCGGCCGCGGGACGGCGGGCGGCGAGCAGGCGGTGGAGAGCGCGCTGGCCTGCCATGCCCCGGAGGTGACCGCGATCGTCTGGCGGCAGGAGCCCGCGCTGCTCCAGATCGGCAGCCGTCCCCCGGCGGCGGCGGAGGCCCGGTGACCGTCCGCGAACTCCCCCGCCCCGGTACGGACCTGCTGCGCCGTCTGCGTGCCCCGGCGCCGCCGAAGCCGGAGCGCTGCACCTTCTGCGGCACGGGTCTGACCCCCGGTCACCGCCATCTCGCGGACACCGCCGAGCGCTCCCTCGTCTGTGTCTGCACCGCCTGCTCCCTGCTGTTCCAGCGGCCCGGAGCGGCCGGCGGACGCTACCGGCCGGTGCCCGACCGCACCCTGACCGACCCCGGCGGCGAGCCGGACGAGGCCACCTGGACGGCGCTGCGCATCCCGGTCGGCACCGCGTTCCTGATGCTCAACTCGGCGCTGGGCCGCCCGGTGGTCTGCTATCCCGGCCCGGCCGGGGCCACCGAGAGCGAGGTGGACGAGGCCGCCTGGCGGGCGGTGTCGGCGCGCAGCCGGCTCGCGGCGGCGCTGGAACCCGATGTGGAGGCCCTGCTGCTGCACCGGTCGCGGGGCCGTGCCCACTGCTTCCTGGTGCCGGTCGACCGCTGCTACGAGCTGGTCGGCCGGCTGCGGCTGTGCTGGCGGGGCTTCGACGGCGGGGCCGAGGCGCACGCCGAACTCGACGCCTTCCTCACCGCACTGAGCGGCCGGGCCCGCGCCCTGCCGAAGGAGACCCCGGCATGACCGAACTCGACTTCCACTGCACCGAGGTGCGGGCCGACCGGCACGCCGCCGGACCCACCCTGGTCTTCCGGCTGCGGATCACCGCACCCGCCGAGACCCGGGTGCACGCCCTCGCGCTCCGCTGCCAGCTCCGGATCGAACCCGCGCGCCGGGACTACGGCGAGGACGAGGGCGGGCGGCTGACCGATCTGTTCGGCGAGCGGTCCCGCTGGGGCAGCACCCTCCATCCGATCCAGTTCGCCCAGGTCTCCCTGATGGTGCCCGGATTCACCGGCGAGACCGAGATCGATGTCGCGGTCCCGTGCACCTACGACCTGGACATCGCCGCGACCCGGTACTTCCGCGCGCTGGACGGCGGGGACGTGCCGCTGCTGCTGCTCTTCTCCGGGACCGTGTTCAGCGGGCCCGCCGGCTTCCAGGTCACCCCGGTGTCCTGGGACCGGGAGGCATCGGTGCGCCTGCCGGTGCGGGTGTGGCGGGAGATGATCGAGCAGCACTTCCCCGGCTGCGGCTGGCTGCGGCTGCCGGGGGATCTCATCGACGGGCTGCTCGCCTTCCGCACCCGGCGGGCGCTGCCCTCCTGGGAGGCGACCGTGCGCACCCTGCTCAGCGCGGCCGAGCCCGCGGAGATCGGAGAGGGCGCGCGATGACGGCACCGGAACCGGCGGCCGTCCCCGCGGAGGTGACCGGCACCCGCCGGGCGGAGACGGCCGGCGCCGTCCCGCCCGAGGTGACCGGCGCCGTCCCGGCGGAGACGGCAGGCATCCGCCCGCCCGACCTGACCGGCACCATCCCGGCCGAGGTGACCGGCGCCGTCCCGGCCGAGGCCGCCGATGTCTTCCCGCCCGAGGTGGAGGACCAGTTCGGCGCGGTGCGGCAGATCGCCGACGCGGTGCTCTTCGAGGGATACGTCCTCTACCCCTACCGGGCCTCGGCGGCGAAGAACCGGCTGCGCTGGCAGTTCGGCGTCCTGGTGCCGCCCGGCTACGGCCGGGGCCGGGCCGAGCAGGTGCATCAGCGGACGGAGTGTCTGCTGGAGCCCCGGAGCGGCGCACTGCTCTCCGTCGAACTGCGCTTCCTGCGGACCCAGCGCAGAACCGTCCAGCGGGCGGCGGACGGCGGCTGGGAGACGGTCCCGGAACTGGAGCTGGCCGACCGGGTGCTCGTCTGCTGGGACGAGGGAGTGGAGGAGCGGATCAGGCTCCGTGTACCGGTCGCCGACCTGGCGTCCGCCGGCGGGATCACCCATGGCTTCCGGCTCCCCGCGCACCACGAGGAGGAGGTGCTCCACGCGTCGGGGGCGCCCGTGGGACGGCTGCTGCGCGCCCGGGAGCCGGTCGCCGGGGAGATCCGGCTGAGCACGCGCGAGATCCCCGGCCCGTACGGAGCGGTGCGGCTGACCGCCGTCGTGGAGAACACCGGCCGCTGGGAGGCCGCGGCCGGGGCCCGCCGGGAGGACGCGCTGCCGCACTCGCTGGTCTCGGCGCATCTGCTGCTCGCCCTGGACCGCGGCTGCTTCCTGTCGGTGACGGACCCGCCCCGGTGGGCCGAGGCCGCGGTGGCCGAGTGCCGCAACGAGCACACCTGGCCGGTGCTGGCCGGCCCGGCGGGGCCCGACCGGGTGGTGCTGTCGTCGCCGATCATCCTGGAGGACCATCCGCGGATCGCCCCGGAGAGCCCGGGCGCGCTCTACGACTCCACCGAGATCGACGAGATCCTGGCCCTGCGCACGGCGGCCCTGACCGACCGGGAGAAGCGTGAGGCGCGCGGCACCGACGAGCGGGCGGGCGCGGTGATCGATCTGGCCGACTCCCTCCCGCCCGAGGTGCTGGAGCGGCTGCACGGTGCGGTACGGGCGCTGCGCGGGGTCACCGGCCCCGGTCCCGGAGCGGACGGCGAGCCGCAGCCGTGGTGGGACCCGGGCGGCGACCGGGACGTGGACCCCGCCCGGGACCGGGTGCTGATCGACGGTCACGCGGTCGGCGCGGGCAGCCGGGTCGTGCTGGGCCCCGGGCACCGCCGCACCGACGCCCAGGACCAGTTCCTGCACGGGCGCACCGCCCTGGTGGAGGCGGTGCTGCACGATGTCGACGGCTCGGTCCACCTGGCGGTCACGGTCGACGGCGACCCGGGCGCGGATCTCTGGCGCGCGCAGGGCCGGTTCCGCTACTTCCAGCCCGACGAGGTCACCCCGCTGGAGGGGCCGTGACCGCCGGGCGGGTGCTCGTCGCGGGGGTGGGCAATGTCTTCCTCGGCGACGACGGCTTCGGCGTCGAGGCCGTCCGCCGGCTCGGGCTCGCCGGGGTGCCGGACGGCGTGGAGGTGGTCGACGCCGGGGTGCGGGGCGTCCATCTCGCGTATCAGCTCCTCGACGGCTACCGGACGGTGGTGCTGGTGGACGCCGCCGCGCGCGGGGGCGCGCCCGGAACCGTGTATCTGATCGACGCCGGCACCGGGGCGGTGGAGCCCGGGGGGCCGGCGGTGCTGGACGGGCACCGGATGGGCCCGGACGCCGTGCTGGCGCTGCTGGCGGCGCTCAGCGCGGGCACCGGGGGCGTACCGCCCGGGCGGGTGCTCGTGGTCGGGTGCGAGCCCGCGTCGCTGGAGGAGGGCGTCGGGCTGAGCGCGCCGGTGGCCGCCGCGGTGGACGGGGCCGTACGGCTGATTCTCGACGTCGTGGGCCGGGACGGGGAGACGGACGGGGGCATGGACGCGGGCGGGGAGAGCGTGGGGGCCGAGCTGTCCGGAAGAAAGGCGTCACCATGGTGAAAGCTGTGTTCGCTGCGGCCCTGGGGGCCGCCGTCGGTGCGGTCCTCTGGCAGACCCTGCCCGACCTCAAGCGGTACGTCCGCATCTCCCGTATGTGAGCCGCCGCGCGCCGTCCTCCCGGGCCGCACTGCTGCGAATGGGTCCCGCCGGGGCCGGCCGCGGCGTGGCGCACCCGCGGGGCGGCGGCTCCGCCGTGCAATGGAGCCGCTGTCACACCGCGCGGCCGGCCGGGGCCGGCCGCCGGCACAGTGGAGTGGGAGCGAGGCGCACCGATGCACGAGATGTCGATCGCGGAGGCCGTTGTCGAGCAGGTGGTCCGGGCCGCCGGCCGGCACGGCGCCGCCTCGGTGGCATCGGTGCGCCTGGAGGTCGGCGAACTCGCCGGAGTGGTGCCGGACGCTCTGGACTTCTGCTTCGCGCTGGTCTGCGAGGGGACGGTCCTGGAGGGTGCCCGGCTGGAGATCCGGAGCGTCCCGGCGCTCGCCCGGTGCGGTCCCTGCGGGGTCGAGTGGCCTCCGGGTGTCCCCCCGGACCTGGTCTGTCCCCGCTGCGGCGGGGCACGGGCCGAGCTGCTGACGGGGCGTGAACTCCAGATCAGGGATGTCGCGTGGGCCGATGGCCCGCTGCGTGCCCACGGCTGACGAGGAAGGCGGATTCCCATGTGCCGTACGGCCGATCTCCGGCAGGCGGTCCTCGCCCGCAACGACGACAGCGCGCGGGCGCTGCGCGCCGAGCTGGCCGGCCGGGGGGTCATCGCCGTCAATCTGCTCTCCAGTCCGGGCAGCGGCAAGACGGCGCTGCTGGAGGTAGAGCTAGCGCTGGCCCGGGAGCGCGGCGTGCCGGTGGCGGCGCTGACCGCGGATCTCGCCACCGAGAACGACGCCCGGCGGCTGGCCCGTACGGGGGTGCCGGTCCAGCAGGTGTACACCGACGGGCTCTGTCATCTGGAGGCCGCGACACTGCGCGGCTATCTGGCCGGCTGGCTGCCCGCCGAGGCCCGGGTGCTCTTCGTGGAGAACGTCGGCAATCTGGTCTGTCCGGCCTCCTACGACCTCGGCGAGTCGCTGCGGGTGACGCTGGCGTCGGTGACCGAGGGCGAGGACAAGCCGCTCAAGTATCCGGGGGCGTTCGGGCTGGCGCAGCTGGTCCTGGTCACCAAGGCCGATCTCGCGGAGGCCGTGGAGTTCGACCGGGACACCTTTCTGGCGAATGTGGCCCGGGTCAACCCGGGGGTGGAGGTGGTGTTCACCTCGGCCCGCCGGGGGCAGGGGGCCGGGGCGCTGCTGGAGCGGGCGCTGGCCGTGTGCGAGGGAGCGCGGGCCCATGAGCCGGTGATGGCCCGTACGCCGGACCACCCGCACCCGCATCCGCACCCGCACCCGGAGCAGGACCCGGTGCGGCACACACAGCCGTACGCGCGTCCGCACGCGCACCCGGAGCCGCACCCCGCCGGCGGCACGGAGCCCGCCGCCGCTCCGGCGCTCTCCGTCTCCGGCCCTCCGCCGCGCACCGCCCCGGACCCGCCGGCCGCACCCCGCTCCCCCGCCGTCCCCCGCCACGGGCACCCGGTCGCGGACCAGCGGTGACCCCCGCCCCGGAAGCGGACACCGCTCCGCTGCGGGTGAGGGTCACCGTCCAGGGGCTCGTCCAGGGCGTCGGCTTCCGCCCGTTCGTCTACACCCTCGCCGCCGGGCTGGGGCTCTCCGGCCATGTCGGCAACACCGGCGACGGTGTGCTCGCCGAGGTGGAGGGCCCGGCGGACGCCGTGGACTCCTTCTGCCGCCGGGTGGCGGCCGACGCCCCGGCGGCGGCCCGGGTGGCGTCCGTGCGGCACGAGCCCATCGCGGTCGCCGGCACGGCGGGCTTCGCCATCGCCGCCACACGCGCGGACGACGGGCCCACCGGGTCCGCGCTCATCCCCCCGGACACGGCGACCTGCGCCGACTGCCTGGCCGAACTCACCGACCCCGCCGACCGCCGCCACCGGCACCCGTTCCTCACCTGCACCGCCTGCGGCCCCCGCTTCACCATCGTCACCGCGCTGCCCTACGACCGCGCGGCCACCACGATGGCGGGCTTCCCGATGTGCGCCGCGTGCGCCCGCGAGTACCGCGATCCGGCCGATCGGCGCTTCCACGCCCAGCCCATCTCCTGTCACGACTGCGGCCCCCGGCTCGCGCTGATCGCGCCGGGCGCGCCCGCCCTCGACGGCGAGGCCGCGCTGGGGCGGGCCCGCCTGCTGCTCGCGGAGGGGGCGGTGGTGGCGGTCAAGGGCATCGGCGGCTACCACCTGGCGTGCGACGCGCGGAACGCGGAGGCCGTCGCCCTGCTGCGGCGCCGGAAGAACCGGGGCGACAAACCCTTCGCCGTGATGGCGCGCGATCTCCGGGAGGTCGAACCGCTGGTGGAGCTGGGGGCGGTGGAGCGGTCGCTGCTGACCGGGCCGGTCCGGCCGGTCGTCCTGCTGCGGCGCCGCCCGGCCGGTCCGGGCGCGGCGCCGGTGCTCGACGCCGTCGCCCCGCGCGGGCCCGACCTCGGGGTGATGCTGCCGTACACCCCGCTGCACCATCTGCTGCTGGGGCTGCCGGGCGACCCGGAGGGCCCCCGGCTCCTGGTGATGACGAGCGCCAACCTGGCCGGCGAGCCCATCGTCACGGACGACGGGGAGGCACTGGAGCGGCTCGCCCCGCTGGTGGACGCCTGGCTGGCGCACGACCGGCCGATCCATGTGCCGTGCGACGACTCGGTGGTACGGGTCGTGGACTCGGTGCCGCTGCCGCTGCGCCGCTCGCGCGGCTGTGTCCCCGCGCCGGTCGACCTGCCGCTGGAGGTCCGGCCGGTCCTCGCGGCGGGCGGTGACCTCAAGAACACCCTCGCGGTCGCCGCCGGCCGGCGCGCCTGGCTCTCCGGGCACATCGGCGACATGGACGATCTGGCGACCCTGGACGCCTTCGGGCGGGCGGCGGACCATCTCACGGCGCTGACGGGTGTGGCGCCCTCGGTGCTGGTGGCGGACCGTCACCCGGGCTACCGCTCCGCCCGCCGCGCCGCGCACCGGGCGGCCGGCCGGCCGCTGGTCCGGGTCCAGCACCACCACGCCCATGTCGCGGCGGCGATGGCGGAACACGGCCTCGACGGCGAACAGCCGGTGATCGGGGTCGCCTTCGACGGCACCGGGTACGGCGACGACGGCGCCGTCTGGGGCGGCGAGATCCTGATCGCGGACTACGCGGGCTTCCGCCGCTTCGCCCAGCTCGCCTATGTGCCGCTGCCGGGCGGTGACGCGGCGGTGGCCCGTCCGTACCGGATGGCGCTGGCGCATCTGCGGGCCGCGGGGATCGGGTGGGCGGCGGAGCTGGCGCCGGTCGCGGCCTGTCCGGACGGTGAACTCCGGGTGCTGGAGCGGCAGCTGGAGTCCGGGCTGCACTCCGTCCCCACCTCCAGCATGGGCCGGCTCTTCGACGCGGTGTCGTCCCTGGCCGGCATCTGCCACCGGGCCGGGTACGAGGCCCAGGCGGCCATCGAGCTGGAGGGCGCGGCCCATGCCCACGGCCCGGCGCAGGGCTACCGCTTCGCGCTGCGCCGAGGCGACGGCCGGTGGCTCGCCGACCCCGCGCCGGTGCTGCGCGCGGCGGTGGCCGAGCTGCGGGCGGGTGCTCCGGCGGGGCTGGTGGCGGCCCGTTTCCACGCGGCGGTCGCGGAGCTGGTACGGCGGATCTGCGCGGCGGCACGGGAGCGGCACGGGCTGGGGACGGTGGCCCTGACCGGCGGGGTGTTCGGGAACGCCCTGCTGCTGTCGGAGTGCGCGCGCGGGCTGGCGGCGGACGGCTTCCGGGTGCTGCGGCACCGCCGCGTACCGCCCAACGACGGAGGACTGGCCCTCGGCCAGCTCATGGTGGCCGCGCGGGTCGCGGCCTGAGAGGAGACGGCTCCATGTGTCTGGCGGTGCCCGGCAGGGTGATGGAGATCGCGGAGCGCGACGGTGCCCGGATGGCCGTGGTGGACTTCGGCGGAGTGGTCAAGGACGTGTGTCTGGAGTATCTGCCGGATCTGAAGGTCGGCGAGTACGCCATCGTGCACGTCGGTTTCGCGCTGCAACGGCTGGACGAGGAGTCGGCGCGCAGAACGCTCGATCTCTTCGCCGAACTCGGTCTGTTGCAGGAGGAGTTCGGAGATCCCTGGGAGGAGCAGCGGTGAGGTATCTGGCGGAGTTCCAGAATCCGGAGCTGGCCGGCGGCCTGCTCGACGACATCAGGGCGGCGGTGACCCGGCCGTGGGCGCTGATGGAGGTGTGCGGCGGACAGACCCACACCATCATCCGGCACGGCATCGACCAGTTGCTGCCCGAGGGGGTGGAGCTGATCCACGGCCCGGGGTGTCCGGTGTGCGTCACCCCGCTGGAGGTCATCGACAAGGCCCTGGAGATCGCCTCCAGGCCCGGGGTGATCTTCTGTTCGTTCGGGGACATGCTGCGGGTGCCCGGAACCGGGCGCGATCTCTTCCGGGTGCGGGGCGAGGGGGGCGATGTCCGGGTGGTGTACTCGCCGCTGGACGCGCTGCGGATCGCGGTGGAGAACCCGGACCGCGAGGTGGTGTTCTTCGGCATCGGCTTCGAGACCACCGCCCCGCCCAACGCGATGGCCGTGCACCAGGCCCGCGGACGCGGTGTCCGCAACTTCAGCATGCTGGTCTCGCACGTCCGGGTGCCGCCCGCCATCGACGCCGTCATGAACTCACCGCACTGCCGGGTGCAGGGCTTTCTGGCGGCCGGTCATGTGTGCAGCGTGATGGGGACGGACGAGTACCCCGAGCTGGCGGCGCGCCACCGGGTGCCGATCGTGGTCACGGGATTCGAGCCGCTGGACATCCTGGAGGGCATCCGGCGCACCGTGCGGCAGCTGGAGCGCGGTGAGCACACGGTGGAGAACGCCTATCCGCGCGCGGTGCGGCCGGAGGGGAATCCCGCGGCCCGCGCCATGCTGGCGGATGTATTCGAGGTCACCGACCGCGCGTGGCGGGGGATCGGGACGATCCCGCTGAGCGGCTGGCGGCTCTCGCCCCGCTACCGCGACCACGACGCGGAGCACCGTTTCGACGTCGCGTCCATCACCACCAGCGAACCCGCCGAGTGCCGCAGCGGGGAGGTGCTCCAGGGGCTGCTGAAGCCGAACGAGTGCGCGGCCTTCGGCACCACCTGCACACCGCGCACACCGCTGGGCGCCACGATGGTGTCCAGTGAGGGCGCGTGCGCCGCGTACTACCTCTACCGCCGTCTCGGCACCCAGGCCACTCCTCTGGAGGCGAACCCCGTTGGCTGACACCCTCTCCGGCACCCAGTCCCCCACGGCACCCGATCTCTGCGGCTGGAGCTGTCCGCTGCCGCTGCGGGATCATCCCCGGGTCGTCATGGGGCACGGCGGGGGCGGTGCGATGTCCGCCGAGCTGGTGGAGCACCTCTTCCTGCCGGCCTTCGGCGGTCCGCCGGCCGCGGCCCTCGGCGACAGTGCCGCGATCGGTCTCGGCGGGGCACGGCTCGCGTTCTCCACGGATTCGTTCGTGGTCCGGCCGCTGTTCTTCCCCGGGGGCAGCATCGGGGATCTCGCGGTCAACGGCACGGTGAACGATCTCGCCATGAGCGGGGCGCGGGCCGCGTATCTCTCCTGCGGTTTCATCCTGGAGGAGGGGGTGGAGATCGAACTGGTGGGCAGGGTCGCCCGGGCGCTGGGCGACGCGGCCCGCGCGGCGGGGGCCGAGGTGGTCACCGGGGACACCAAGGTGGTGGAGGCGGGCCACGGGGACGGCGTCTACATCAACACCTCGGGGATCGGGCTGATCCCGCCCGGGGTGGACATCAGGGCGGAGCGGGCCGAGCCGGGCGATGTGGTGATCGTCAGCGGCGGGATCGGGCTCCACGGTGTGGCGGTCATGAGCGTGCGCGAGGGCCTGGAGTTCGGGGTGGGGATCGAGAGCGACTGCGCGGCCCTGGGCGGGCTGGTCGGGGCGATGCTCGCCGTCACCCCGGATCTGCATGTGCTGCGCGATCCCACCCGGGGCGGTCTCGCGGCGGCGCTCAACGAGATCGCCGCCGCCGCGGGCGTCGGTGTGGTGGTGCGGGAGCGGGCCGTGCCGGTGCCCCCGGAGGTCGCCAGCGCCTGCGCCATCCTGGGTCTGGACCCGATGTACGTGGCCAATGAGGGCAAGCTCGTCGCCTTCGTGCCGCGTGAGCACGCGGAGGCGGTGCTCGCCGCGATGCGGGCGCATCCGCTGGGCGCCGGTGCCGCGGTGATCGGGGAGTGTGTGCCGGAGCATCCGGGGATGGTGGTCGCCCGTACGGCGTTCGGCGGAACCCGGGTGGTCGATCTGCCGCTGGGCGAGCAGTTGCCCCGCATCTGCTGAGAGCGCTTACCACTCACATCCCGGTTCCGGGGTGTCCCAGCACTCACTTCACTCTCACGGGTGAATTCAGTCAACTGCCGTTGGGCGACCACCGATCGACTGCACGTGATGTCATATGCCAATGCGATAGTTCCGAAACGGCAACTCTGTCGCACTTGATCAGAATGCTGCACAAAAAAGCCGAGTAAGCGCAGTCATCGATCAGTTTCCATCAAGGTGACCAAGGCATCCGGTTCTGCGTCGCCTTGACTAATCGTCAACAGTTCCGGAGAGCGGTGCCGCCGTCCACCGGCGGCGGATTCGCCGCCGGTCCGAGGGCCCACCAACAGCCCGGCAAGGCGGTACGGTCATCGGGAAAGTCGGCCCGGGAGGCCGGTCCGACGCAGCGAGAAGGCCCTGGGCGGCTGCCACCGCTCCAGGGCCAAATGATCAAGCAAGGAGTCTGCCGTCGATGCTTGACCCGTTCCGCCGAGAGTGCTCACTCCCGTTCCCGGCGTCCCGTGCCGGAAGTATCCCGCACCCGGCACCACCGCAAACAGGTCCCCGCGCCGGCGGCCCGTGCGCCGGGCCCGGCACCGCCGCCGGCCAGGGCGGCTGACGGACCGTACGCTCACACGATCCGCGGCGGGCAGGAGCCGCCACCGGGTGGAAGGGTCCCCGGCGGCCGGCCGGCCGCGGACCCGGGCCGCCGCACCCCGTCCCGTACCGCGCGGCCCGCCTCCACTCCACCCCCGCCGGGGCCCTCACCG
Organism: Streptomyces sp. NPDC001985; assembly: GCF_040296845.1. Classification (NCBI taxonomy): domain Bacteria; kingdom Bacillati; phylum Actinomycetota; class Actinomycetes; order Kitasatosporales; family Streptomycetaceae; genus Streptomyces; species Streptomyces sp. NPDC001985. The sequence continues at coordinate 48,209 of NZ_JBEOYB010000042.1, read as the reverse complement.
GGCCGGCGGGTCCGTGGACCTCGCACACCCGAGGAGGTCCGGGGCCGTGCAGAAGCCGTCAGCCCCGCAGCACCGCCATTCCCCGCCCGCCCTCCACCGCCTCGACTACCAGGCCTTCCGCCAGCTCGTCCGGAGCGACTACGCCGTGTACGCGCGGGCCCGCATAGGGCTGGAGCCGGTGGCATCGGCCGCCGTCGATGAGGCGTTCACCGCGATAGCCCACGCCTGGGCGCGCATGCTCAGCAGCCCGTCGACCGCCGCGGCGGCCTGGCTGCTGCTCGGGGACACCGTGACGCGCCACGCGTCCGGCGTCCCCGGCACCCGCTCCCCGGCTCACCGGATTCTGCCCGCGCCACCCGCCGACGCCCTGCTGCTCCACCGCGGACTCGGCCTCCCGCTCGACCGCACGGCCGCGCTGATGGGTTCCGACATCTCGGCGGTACGGGCCCTGATCGCCCGGGCCGACCGCGAACTGGGCCGCGCCCGGGAGGCACCCGCGCTCCGGGCTCCCTCCTCCGCCGCCCGACGGGCCGGGTGACCGGGGCGCGCGGGCCCGGGGGCGGTCACCCGACCCGCGCCCGCGCGGTGCGAGCGCCCTCGGCGGTACCGGCCCGCGCCGCCAACCACACGGAACGAAGGGCCCGTTCATCCGCCGGCGGCGGCCCCGGGCGCATGACCCGACCCCCCGCACCTCTGTACACTGCGACGACTCGCTCATACAGTGTTGGATTACTGGATCAGCGTTGGACGAAACCCTTGGCCGTAGGGCCAACAGGCCGTGGAGAGGTGCTCAGTGACGGAAGAACAGACGGGGGCCGAGGGGCACCCCCGGCGCTGGCTGATCCTGGTGGCGCTCTGCTCGGCGCTCCTGGTGATCGTCATCGACAACACGGTCCTCAATGTGGCCATGCCCTCGATCGGCCGGGCCTTCAACGCCTCCACCGGTGAACTCCAGGCCGTACTCGACTCCTATGTGGTGGTCTTCGGCGGACTGCTGGTGGCGGCGGGGGTGGCGTCCGACCGCTACGGGCGCCGGCGGACGATGGTCATCGGGCTGATCGTCTTCGCGGTCACCTCGCTCGGCGCCATCGCCGCCCAGTCGGTGTGGTGGCTGATCGGCATGCGGGCGGCCATGGGTGTGGGCGCGGCGCTGGTGATGCCCGCGACCCTCGCCGTGATCGTGCAGGTCTTCCCCGCGCGCGAACGCCCCCGGGCGTTCGCGGTGTGGGCGGCGGTGGCCTCGGCGGCGATGGGCCTCGGGCCGCTGCTCGGCGGCATCCTGGTGGACTGGTGGAGCTGGGCCGGGGTGTTTCTGATCAACCTGCCGATGGTGGCGGTGGCGCTGTTCGGGACGCTCAAGCTGGTCCCCGAGTCCCGTGACCCCGAGGGGCGGCCCCTGGACCCGCTGGGCGCGGTCCTGGTCACCCTGGGCATGGTCGCGCTGGTGTGGGCGGTGATCGCGGTGCCGGAGGAGGGGTTCACCGCGCCGGTCGTCCTCGGTTCCTTCGCGCTCTCCGCGATCGCGCTCGCGGCCTTCGGTCTCCGCCAGCGGCGGTCGGCGGAGCCGATGGTGGATCTGTCGCTCTACCGGGACCGTACGTTCGCGGGTGCCAGCTTCGCCATCGCCCTGCTGTCGGTGGCGACGGGCAGCACGCTCTTCCTCCTGAGCCAGTATCTGCAACTGGTCCACGGCTACAGCGCCACCCTGACCGGGCTCTCCGTCGCCCCGCTCGCGGCCGGTGTGGTCATCGGCTCCGTCTTCGGCGGGCGGGCGCCCGGGCGGATCGGCGCGCGGGCGACCATCGTCACCGGCTTCGCCGTGACGGCCTGCGGTTTCGCGGTCCTGGTCACGCTGACCCCCGGCTCCCCCTACCCGGTGGTGGCGGCCGGGCTGCTGCTGTGCGGCGGCGGCACCGGGTTCGCCAGCCCGGCGGGGACCAGCACGGTGCTCTCCGCCGTACCGCCGCACCGGGCGGGGATGGGATCGGCGCTCAACGACACCCACCAGCAGATGGGCATCGCCCTGGGCGTGGCGGTGCTGGGCAGTCTGCTGACGGCCGTCTACCGGGAGCTGCTCTCCGGGGACGTGCCCGGGCACGCGCGGGGCTCGCTGGCCGAGACCCTGGCGTACACGGAGACGGACCCGGCCCTGTCGGCGCTGGCCGGCACCGCCCGGGAGGCGTTCTCCGACGCTCAGTCGGTCGCCATGGGCGCCGGTCTGGGCTTCGCCCTCGCGGGCGCGGCCGTGGCGCTGTTCACGCTGCGGGGCGGGCCGCGCGAGAGCCCCCGCGCCGAGGGGGGCGCGGGGGCGGGCGCGTCAGACCGGGTGGCGCAGGAGCGACAGGCGTGAGGCGGGCCGGGGCGGCGGGGGCGATCCGGCCGGGCAGAGCGGGCCGGGGTCGGCCAGCGGGTGCGGAGGGCGGGACGTCCCCGCCTCCGCGGGAGCGCCGCCCTCCCGCGCGGCGGCCGTGCGCAGCAGCGCGAGCAGCTCACCGGGTTCCCGGCGCCCGTCCCCGATGACCAGCCCCGAGGCGACGGCCGGGCCGAAGCGCTCATCGGCCCGGCCCAGCACGGCCCGGAGGAATTCCCGCTCCTGGTGGGCCCGTCCGTGACCGGCCCCGCCGGTGAAGAGGGAGGCCGCCGGTCCCGCGCCCGCGTCGGGCGGGGTGCGCCCGCCGCCGGACCGGGGCGCCCCGGTGGCCCTCTCCGCCAGTTCCAGCCATCCCCGCAGGGCGCGCAGCTGGATGGTCACGGCCTCGGCGGGGTCCATCCGGGCCAGCAGATGGACCCGGAGAAGCTCATGGAGGCCATAGCTCCAGGAGTGGGTGCGCTCCGACCACCGCACGGCCAGCAGGCCGCGGTCGGCGAGCCGGTCGAGGACCTCCCGGGCGCGGGTGGCCGGACGGCCGATGAGCACTCCGGCGATCCACGGGGTCAGGGCCGTGCGGCCGAAGACGGCCAGGGCCGAGAGCGGCCCCCGGTCGTCCTCCGGCAGATCGCGGAGCGCGCCGTCGAAGGTGCTGACGATGGAGCGGCCGGGGGTGCCCAGCCGCTCCAGCCAGCTCTCCTCCCGGGAGAGCGCTTCGGTGACATGCGCCATGGACCAGTGCGGCCGGGACGCGAGGAGGGTGCCCACCGACCGGATCGCCATGGGCAGCCCGGCGCAGCGGGCCAGCACCTCCTCGGTCCGAGGTCCCTGTTCCTCGTCGCGTCTGGCGGGAAGCCCCGAGAAGAGCAGGCTCCGGGCCTCCTCGGGCGCCAGCGGGCCGAGCGGTACGCGCAGGGCTCCCTCGACCGTCAGGGTGGCGGCCTGGGCGGTGACCAGAACCGCGCACCTTCCGCTGGGAGGGATCACCGCCCGCAGATCCTCCGGTCCGGCAACGTTGTCGACCACCAGCAGCACACTGCGGGACGCCACCAGGCTGCGGTACAGGTCCTGCCGCTCCCCGGCGGACTCGGGCACCGTGCCCTCGGCCGCGCCCAGTCCCCGCAGCAGCCGGCCCAGCACGGCGCGCAGCCCCTCCTCGGAGCGCGGGTAGGCCGCCGCGTCGACATAGAGCCGGCCGTCGACGAACTCCTCGTGGAGGCTGTGCGCCGCGCGCAGTGCCAGGGTGCTCTTGCCGACGCCGGGCATCCCGGTGACGACGACGGCGCGCGGGGCCGTGTCGGCGTGGGCCGCGCCGCCGTTGACCAGCCGGGCGACGATCTGCCGCAGCTCGGACGTCCGGCCGGTGAAATCCGGTATGTCCGGCGGGAGCTGGCTGGCCGCCGCGTCGCCGGCCCGGCAGGGGGCGGGGCGGCGTGCGGGCCGGTCCGGTCCGCCGTCGCCCGCGGTGCCCGACAGCAGCGACTGGTAGAGCTGCTGGATGTCCTCGGCCGGGTCCGCGCCGAACTCGTCCGCGAGTCTCCTGCGCAGGCTCCAGTAGACGTTGAAGGCGTCGCTGCGCCGTCCGCTGCGGTCCAGCGCCACCATCAGATGGCGGTGGAGCCGCTCCTGTGTGGGGTGGGCGGCGACCAGATCCACCAGTTCGGGGACGAGTTCGGCGGCGTCCCGGGTCTCCAGATCCGCTCCGATGCAGTGCTCCAGCGCGAGCAGCCGCAGTTCGGCCAGCCGGCCGGCCTCCCGGTCGAAGAGTTCACCGTCCAGCATCTGGAAGGCGCACTCCCCCCGCCAGCGGCCGAGCGCCCCGCGGAGCACCGCGGCCGTCTTCTGGAAGGCGCCCCTCGCCTCCCACTCCAGGGCGCTCTCGACCTCCGCCTCGAAGAGGTGCGCGTCGACCGCGTCCGGCGCGACGTCCAGGAGGTAGCCGGAGGGATGGGTCACGATCGCCCGGGTCCCGAGCACCCGGCGGAGGGTGCTGATCCTGCTGTGGATCTGGGCCTGCGCGGTGGACGGCGGACTGCGCTGCCAGAGGGTGTCGACGATCTGCGGCACCGGGACGACGGTGCCGCAGCGGGCGATCAGCAGCCCGAGCAGGGCCTGTTGTTTGGGTCCTCCTGCGATCACGGGGACTCCGCCGTCGACGACGCTCAGCGGCCCCAGTACCTGGAACTTCACACCCATACTCCTCGCGGTCTCGGTTGCGCCCGATTCGGGGTGGGGGGCACGGAAGGCCGCACGGCGGGCGGGGGAGCCCGGCGAGTCCGCACGACCTGTTCCGTCCCGGCGTGAAAGGCTTCTCCATGCCCTGCCGCTCCATCCGTCGGGAGGCCGGACGGGTGCGCGCCGGGGGTGCCGTCGGCAGCGCCCCGGGCCCCTCCCGCGGACCCCGCTCGCCGGGTCCGGAACAGTGCCGGCCCCTTCCTGACGATTGATACTGCCCGACACCGTGGATCAACGGGGGGTGATTTCACGTCAGATTCGTTGGATAAGGCAACTAATCCTGCGGGGGTCTGATCTCCAGGGTGCAGCACTTCACGCTGCCGCCGCCCTTGAGGAGTTCCGTCAGATCCACCCCGATCGGCTCGAAGCCCCGCTCGCGCAGCCGGGCGGCGAGGGTGGTGGCGGCCTCGGGGAGGACGACATGGCGGCCGTCGCTGACGGCGTTGAGCCCGAACACCCCGGCCTCGGACGGACCGGCGAGCAGCGCTCCGGGGAACACGCGCCGCAGGACGGCGCGGCTCCCCGGGGAGAACGCCTCCGGGTGGTACATGATCTCGTCGCCGTCGAGTACGGCGAGGGCGGTGTCCAGGTGGTAGTAGCGCGGGTCGGTCAGCTCCAGGCCGATCACCGGGCGGCCGAAGAACTCCTGGGCCTCCGCGTGGCTCTCGGGCGAGCTGCGGAAACCCCTCCCGGCCAGAATCCAGCTGTCGGTCACGAGGAAGTCGCCCTCGCCCTCGTTGATGTGGCGGGGCTCCCTCACCTCGGTGAAGCCCCGCTCCCGGAACCAGCTCAGATGGGCGGGGCCCTCGGCGGACCGCTCGGCGTCGCGGAAGCGCGCGCCGAGGACCCGGCCGCCGACCACGGTCGCGCCATTGGCCGCGTACACCATGTCCGGCAGGCCGGGCAGCGGGGGGATCAGCTCGACCTCGTGCCCCAGCTCCAGGTAGAGGGAGCGCAGCCGCTCCCACTCGGTGACGGCCAGCGCGGTGTCGACGGGTTTCCCGGGGTCCATCCACGGGTTGATGGCGTAGGTGACGTCGAAGAACTCCGGCCGGCACATCAGATAGCGGCGGCGGCGGGCGACGCGGGGGCCGGTGGCCCGGTGCGGTGCGGCGGCGGTCATGGCACTCCAGTCGGTCGGTGGGGGCGGTCCCGCGCGGGGCTCCGGGGAGGGGAGGAGTGGGGCGGGCTCAGGACCAGAGGAGGAGGTTGCCGTGGCGGGAGAACCCGATGAAGAAGGAGAGGGTGACCCTCCGGCCGCCCCGGTTGGCCTCGATCATGTGGTAGTTCCGGGGGTCGAAGACGATCGCGTCGCCGGTGGCGGGGGCGACGGTGAGGCTCGGCTCGCCCGCGACCACCTCGGGCCGGTACCAGTAGCCGTCCCGGTGGTGCTCGTCGTCCGGGCGCCAGCGGCGGCGGAAGACGGTCAGCGCGCCTCCGTCGGGCGGGGTCTCCAGATAGCAGTTGAAGGCGAGCTGGCTCAGCGGGGTCTCGTCCAGACCCGCCGGGAACTCCCGCTCCACCTCGTCGAAGTGGAGGCCGGCGCCCTGGTACATCTCCCGGATCATGCCCGCGAACAGCGGTGCGCCGCCGACGGTGGCGGGCGTGACCTCCTGCTGCCACGCGGCCGCGAGCCGGTCGCCGGCGAGGCCGAGCGGGTCCCGGCCGTCCAGCAGCCGTGAGCGCACCCGGGCCGCGGCAGCGGCTTCCTCCCAGTAGGAGGGCTCCACCCGGGCGCTGTTGTAGTAGTCGAACACGGCGGGGCCGAGCTTGGCGATCCGCCGTCCGACCAGCCGCTGGTCGTACTCCCCCATGGCGTCCTGGACGAGCGAGGCGACCGTGGTCCGGCACTCGTGCGGGGAGAAGAAGTTCCGCACCCGCACCGCGCCGAGGACTCCGGCCGCCACCCGGCTCATCCGTCCGGCGTCCATCTCGTCCACGACATCGAGCCCGAAGAGGGTATGGACGGGTGTGGTGTCGTGATGCCGCTCCCGCGGCACATCGGTCCTCTGCTGCACTGGTGCCGCCCCTCACGGATCGGTTGGGGGCTCCGCGGGGCCTTCCCCGCGCGGAGCTCCGTCCTGGTAGAAGTCCTTCATCAGCCGTGCCATCTCGGCGCCGCGCCCGCCGCCGGCCCGGAACCACTCGGTGACCGCGCTCCGGACCCCGGGGGACTTCTCCTGGCTCAGCTTCAGCATGGTGTCCATCCGGGTGACGCGGAACGCGAAGGCGCCGACGCCCGGGAGCAGTTCCTCGAAGTACGCCGCCGACGCGTGGGCGCACCATCCGCCGCCGAACCGTCCCTCCAGCTCGGCGGCGGTGGCCGTGACGACCTCCAGCGTCTCGGTGTCGTCGTCGATGAGCCGCAGCGTGCCGTGGACGTGGACGGCGGCGAAGTCCCAGGTCGGCGCGGCAGGATCGGTGTCGTAGACGGCGGGCGATACATAGGCGCCGGGCCCCTGGAAGACGAGCTGGGCCGGTGAGCCGCTGCTCAGGGCCGCCCAGTGGGGGTTCGCCCGGTTCATGTGGCCGAGGAGCACGGCGCCGCGCGGGTCCTGCCCGGCGAGCAGTTCCGCCCGGGAGTCCCGGGGAATGATCACCGGCACATGGGTGGCGTACGGGGCGGCGGATGCCCTGCTCGTCGACAGCAGCGCGAGCGGGTTCTCCTCCAGAATCCGTACGGGCCAGGTCCGGTCCTCGGTCCGGTACAGGCTGGGCACATACATGGGAGCCGCCTCTCCTACTCGCGGCCGGCCGCGGCCGGGCGCCGCGCGAGGGAGCGGGCCACCTCGCCCGCGCGCACGGCCGTGTTGGACAGCAGGCCGGAGGAGATGCCGTGGCTGTGCTCGGTGGCGCCCTGGAGATAGATCCCGCAGCGCACCCTGCCCTCGGTGACCACCCGGTAGTCGCGCTCCGTCTGGAGCCTGCCCTGTTCGTCGGCCTTGCACAGACCGGCCACCGAGCCGAGCAGCCGCCGTACGTCGGGGGCGCGGTAGCCGGTGGCGTACACCACGCAGTCCGCCGGGAGCCGGAGCCGTTCCCGCGTGACGAGGGACTCGACCGTGACCTCCACCCCGTCGTCGCGGGGCTCCACCCGGGTCAGCCGCGAGGTGTTGAGGACTCTCAGCCGCTGGTTGCCCGTCACCTTCTCCTGGTACGCCCGCCGGTAGAGCTCGTCGATCAGCTCGGCGTCCACCACGGAGTAGTTGGTGTTGCGGTGGTAGTCGAGCAGGGCGCGCCTCACCTCCGGCGCGGCGGTGTAGAACGCGTCGACCGCCCCGGGATCGAAGATCCGGTTGGCGAAGGGGCTGTCGTCGGACGGGCTGTAGCCGTAGCGGGCGAAGACCGGGCAGATCTCGGCGGTCTCGAACCGGCGGTGCAGATACTCGGTGACCTCGGCGGCGCTCTGGCCCGCGCCCACGACGACGATCCTGCGGGGGTGCCGGGGCAGCGTGTCGACCCGCGCCAGCAGCTCCGAGCTGTGCCAGACCCGGTCGCCCGGCACCGCGCCCGGCGGCATGCTCGGCTCCAGACCGGTGGCGACCACGACATTGCGGGCGCGCCGGACGCTGGTGCGCCCGCCGTCCGGCCCGCTGTGCCGGACCACGACCTCCAGCGAGTCCACGGAACCACCGGAGTGCACCGGGCGGACATCGGTGACCTCCGCTCCGTACTCGACCCGGTCGGCGAAGAATCCGGCGACCCAGGAGAGATAGCCGTGGAACTCGATGCGGGACGGGAAGAGGACCTTGTGGTTGATGAAGTCCGACAGCCGCCCGGCCTGCTGGAGATAGCCGAGGAAGCTGTAGGGGCTTCCCGGGTCGCGCAGGGTCACCAGGTCCTTGAGGAAGGAGATCTGCATGGTGGCGCCGTCGATCAGCATGCCGCCGTGCCAGGTGAACCGCTCTCCTCGTTCGTAGAAGACCGAGGTCACGGCCTCGGCGGAGCCGGGCGGCCCGGTCTCCGCCAGCGCGGTGGCCAGGGCGAGGTTCGAGGGGCCGAACCCTATGCCCACGACGTCGACGATCTGATCGGTTTCCGCTGCGGACACGCTCATGTGTCCCTCCCTCTTCCCTGTGGCCGGACGGTGGGGGCGGACATCGGGTCAGGCATCGTGCCCGGCCCGGGCGAGGCTCTCGCGCAGACTGCGCGGGCGCATATCGGTCCACACCGCGTCGATGCGGGCGAGGCACTCCTCGCGCCCGCCGGTGGTTCCCTCGGCCCGCCACCCCGCCGGGATCTCCCGGTCGGCGGGCCAGACCGAGTACTGCTCCTCGTCGTTGAGCACCACGCGGTACGGTGCGTCACTCGCCATGTCCTGCTCCTCTTCTCCAGATGGGCCGCCGGGTGGGCGGCTTCGGGGTCACGCCGGTTCGCAGACCAGCGCGCAGGAGAGGGTGGCCCGGTTGTCGCGGGCCTCCCGCTCGGTGTATCCGGTCATGGGGAACACCTCGGCGCCGAGAATCCTCAGACCGCCGTCGCGGAGGTACGCGTGGACCTCCTCGGGGGTGCGCCAGAGGTTGATGTGGTCCGGTGCGGGGCTGTTCACCGGGATGTTGATGAAGAGCCGGCCGCCGGGGCGGGTCAGTCCGCGCAGCCGGCGCACCGCCTCGTCCGGCTCGTCGACGTGCTCCAGCAGCTCGCTGGCGACGACGGCGTCGAAGCTCTCCGCCGTGCCGGGGTCGTGGAGGTTGCGGTGCTCCAGGCGGGCGGTGCGCACCCCCATGCGCTCCAGGGCGTCCGCGGTGTTCGCCAGGCTGCTGGCGCTCACGTCCCAGCCGGTGACCCGGACGCCGGGGCGCTCGGCGGCGAGCGCGAGGAGGAGTCCGTGCCCGGGGCCGACCTCCAGCAGGGTGTTCCCGGGGCGGAGCGCGGGGAGGAAGCGCTCGACATAGGTCTGGAGCGCTCGGGTCTGGTTGACCCAGTAGATCTGGGAGAGCAGCAGGCCGTCGGTGTACCGGGTCATGTAGCCGGTTTCGAGTGCGATGCCGGCGCGGACCTCGGCGAAGGAGGTGTAGCGGTACTCCCCGGTCAGATGGAAGCGGTACTCCTCCTCCAGCATCCGGTCGCAGGTCCAGCGGTAGTTCCGGGCGTACCGGTCGGGATCGTGCCCGGTGATGGCGGCGATGTTCCGGCTGACGCGTTCGCAGAAGTCCAGATGGGCGCGGTCGAGTCCGCGGAACCGCTCCTCCGTGTGGGCGAGGTGGTCGGGCCAGTGGGCGAGCACCCGTTCGGTGAGGCGGGTGAGGGCGGGCCTGTTCTCCAGGGCCGCCGCGAGAGGTGGTGCGCCGAGCTGTTCCACTGCTGCTGCTCCTTCCCAGGGGGTTTCTCCGGCGGGGCGCGGTTCAGGCGGTGGGGCCGAGGCCCATCCGCCGCCGGACGGCCGACAACTGGCGGTCGTCGAGACCGCCGGCGGCGCCGGTGAGCAGCCCCACCAGTTCCCGCAGCCGCTTCTCCCAGTGGTCGGCGAGCCGGCGCACCTCGTCCTCGGGGAGCAGATCCCGGGCGAACACGAACTCGGCGGTCAGCTCGCGGTCCATGGCGGTCACCACGATGTCGAGCAGATACCGGCGGGGGGCGTCGGCGCTCTGCAGGACGCCGGGGGCCTGGACCGGATTGCCCAGGATCTCGCCGGTTCCGGCGCCCGAGCCGCGTTCGAAGCGGCCCAGGTAGTTGAAGCTGACCCGGGACTGCGGCAGCCGGGCCAGCGCGGCCCCGCCGGGCCCTCCCAGATAGCGCAGCAGTCCGTAGCCGAGACCGTTGTCCGGCACCTCGGCCAGGGTCCGGGTGACCGCGTCGACGGCGTCCCCGGGCCGGTCCGGCGCGGGGAGCGGGAAGCGGACCGGGTGGATGGCGGTGAACCAGCCGACGGTACGGGAGACATTGGCCGTCCCGGCGACGACCTCGCGCCCGTGGGCCTCCAGATCGAGCTGGAGGCCCTCCGTGCCGGGGGTGCGCGGCCAGGCGGAGAGCAGCGCGGCCAGCAGCAGATGGTGGGGCTGGGTGCCGCGGGCGGGCACCTGCCGCAGCAGGGTCGCGGTGAGTTCCCGGTCCAGCCGGGTGGTGACGACGGCGCTGCGCCCGACGGTGTTCGACGGCTCCGCGCCGCCCTCGTGCGCCGCCCCCGGGCCCGTGAGGGGCACCTCGGTGGCGCGGGCGTCCGGGACCCCGGTCCAGTACGGGAGCTGACCGGTGATCCGCTCGTCGGCGGCCCACTCGCGCAGCAGCCGGGACCACTTCCGGAAGGAGGTGGTACGGGCCGGGGGCCGGGGGTCCTCGCCGCGCTCCAGCCGCCGGTACACCTGGTCCAGGTCGTCGGTGAGGACCCTCAGGGAGATGCCGTCGACGACCAGGTGGTGGGCGATCAGCACCAGGAAGTCCCCGTTCGCGCCGGTGTCCCCGGGGCGCGCGCCGCCCTCGCAGAGCACCGCGGTCAGCAGGGGGCCGCGGCCGAGGTCGATGTCGCGCTGGGCGTCGGCGACCGCGCGCCGGACCCGTTCGGCGCGCTGCGGCCCCGGCAGTCCGGTGAGATCCACGCGGGAGAGCACGGGGTCGGGGGCGTGGGCGTCCACCCAGTGCCGCCAGCCGGTGGCGGTGCGCTGGAACCGGCTGCGCAGGACGTCGTGGTGGGCGGCGACGCGGGCGAGGGCGCGGCGCAGGAGCGCGGCCCGCACGGGCTGCCGCAGGGCGATGTGGAGGGTCTGGTCCCAGTGGTGGGAGTCGGGGATGTCCTGTTCGAAGAACCACTGCTGGATGGGGGTGAGCAGGACCTCGCCGACCGCCTCGCCCTCGGTCTCGCCGTCCTGCGGCGCCGCGTCCGCGGCGCCGCGGGACAGCTCGGCGAGACCGGCGACGGTCTGGGCCTCCAGCACCTGCTGGGGTGAGACGGGGATGCCCTCGGCGGTGGCGCGGGCGGCGATCTGCATCCCGATGATCGAGTCCCCGCCGAGTTCGTAGAAGTTGTCGTGGAGCCCCGGGTCGTCGACTCCGAGCAGCTCTCCCCAGATCCGGGCCAGGGCCTCCTCGGTGGCGGTGGCGGGCCGGTCCCGCTCCGCTCCGGCCTCCCGGGTGCGGCGGCGCTGCTCCAGCAGCCGTTCCAGCCGCTGTTTCTGGGCGGGGGTGAGCCGGGCCAGCCGTTCGGCGTAGTTCGCTGTGGACATGGGTGCCTCTCTGGGGTGGTCAGGGGGTGGCCGGGGGTCCGGCGCGGCGGGCGGCGCGGTCGGCGGCCCCGGCGCCGCCGAGCTGCTCCTCCACGGCGGCGAGCAGCGCCCCGGGGGTGCGGACCGCGAGCAGGGTGCCGACGCCGAGCGCCACGCCGAACGCGCCCCGGACCCGGCTGGTGAGCCGGATGGCGAGCAGGGAGTCGCCGCCGAGCGCCAGGAAGTCGTCATCGGGGCCTGCCGGGGCGGTGCCGAGCACCGAGGTCCACAGCCGGTCCATGAGCGCGGCGGCGGGCCGGGTGGCGTGACCGGGTGCGGCGGCGGGGCGGGCCGCCGGCTCGGGATCGGGCAGGGCGCGCCGGTCGACCTTGCCGCTCGGTGTCAGCGGGATGCGGTCGACCCGGACCACGCGCCAGGGCACGAACGCGGGCGGGAGCACCGCGCGCAGTCCGGCGGTCAGCCGCCGTTCGTGCTCGGCCCAGGCGCCGCCGTCCGGCGTGTCGTGGACGACATGGCCGATGAGCCGGTGGTCGCCCTGGATCTCCCTGATGACCACGGCGGCGTCCCGCACCCCGGGCAGGGCGCGCAGGGCGGTGCGCACCTCGCCCGGTTCGATCCGGTAGCCGCGGACCTTGACCTGGTCGTCGGTGCGGCCCAGGCACTCCAGGGTGCCGTCCCAGGAGAGGACGCCCTGGTCGCCGGTGTCGTACAGCCGGCTGCCGGGGACCGTGGCGAAGGGGTCGGGCACGAACCGTTCCGCCGTGGTGGCGGGGCGTCCGAGGTAGCCGCGGGGCAGGGCGGCGCCGCCGATGTGGACGGTGCCGGCGACTCCGTACGGCACCGGGCGGCCGTCGGGGCCGAGGACATGGAGGCTGACCGCGTCGACGGCCTTCCCGGCGGGCGGGCGGTCGGCCAGGAGCGCCGGGTCGCCGGTCAGCCGGTGGCTGCTGACGACCTGCACCTCGGATGAGCCGTACTGGTTCTCCAGGCGCGCGCCGTGCCGGGCGCCGGCGAGCAGGGCCCGCACCGGGTCGCTGATCCGGAGGGGCTCCCCGGCGACCATGACCTCCCGCAACTCGGGCAGGGTGATGCCGAGCCGATCGGCGGCAAGGGCGATCTGCTCCAGGGCGGTCGGGGAGAGGTACCAGCGCTGGATGCCCTGGTCGCGCGCGAGCCGCAGCAGGCGTTCGAAGTCGCGGCGGTCCTCGTCCCCGGCGAGGACCAGGGTGCCTCCGCCCGCCCAGGTGGTGAAGATCTCCTGGGCGGAGACGTCGAAGGTGAAGGAGACCTGGGCGAGGGTGCGGGCGGGGGCGGGCACCGTGCCGTGGGCGAGTTCCCAGGCGAGCATGTTCACGACCGGGCCGTGCGGCATCGCCACGGCCTTGGGGCGCCCGGTCGAGCCGGAGGTGTAGGTGACATAGCAGAGGTGGTCCGGTCCGACGGCGGCGTCGGGCGGGGTGGCGGCGGGCGGTTCGCGGTCCGCGCGCAGCCGGACCGGTTCCGTGCCCGGTGCCCGGTGGTGGGTGGCCTCCTCGGTCAGCAGCACCCGTGCCCCGGAGTCCGCCAGCAGGAACCGCAGCCGTTCGTCGGGGTGGTCCGGGTCGAGGGCGAGATAGGCGCAGCCCGCCCGGAGAACGGCGAGGATGCTCACCAGGGCCGTGGCCGAGCGGGTCAGGAGCAGCGCGACGACACGGTCCGGTCCCGCGCCGTGCCGGACGAGTTCCGCGGCGAGCCGGCCGGACCGGTCGTCGAGCGCGGCGTAGTCGAGGAGCGTGCCGTGGTCGTCGACGGCGATGGCGTCCGGGGTGCGGGCGGCCTGCCGTGCCACGATCCGGTGCAGCGGGAGCCGGGTGACGGCCTGCGGGCTGTCACCGTCCCGGCCGCCGGGCCCGTCGGATGCCCCGTTGTCCTCGCGGTCACCGGCCGGCGGGCGGCCGTGGGCGACGGCGGGCGCGGCGGTGGCGGCCCGGACCTCGCGCACGGGTCTGTCCAGGCCGTCGGCCATCGCGCCCACGGCGGCCTCCAGCCGGCCCAGCAGGGTGCGGACGGCCTCCGGGGCGAACCGGCCGGTGTCGTGGAAGAGCTGGAGCCGGATCTCGCCGTCCGCCGGGAGGACCACCAGGGTCAGCGGATAGCCGGTGTCCTCGGTGTACTTCCACAGCGTCGACTCCGTCCCCGGGCCGAGATCGAGCAGGCTGCCGTGGTGCGGGTAGTTCTCGAAGGCGACGATGCTCTCGAAGAGCGGCTGTTCCGGCTCGGTCGCGCACAGCCGCTGGATGTCGGCGAGACCGAGGTGCTGGTGGGGCAGGGTGGCATTCTGCTGCCGCTGGATCGTGGCGAGCCAGTCGCGCACGGACTCGGCGCCGCCGGCGTCCACCCGCCGGGGCACGGTGTTCACACAGGGGCCCGCGATCTCCTGCGCGCCCGGCAGCCCGGCGGGCCGCAGGGCGACCGTGACGCCGAACAGCTGCGGTGGGCCGGGGGCCGCCTGGGAGAGGGTCATCGCCCAGGCGGCCTGGAACCAGGTGCTGAGGCTGACCCTGGCCCGGCGGGCCGCCGCGCGGGCGGCGGCGCCGACGGCGGGGGGCAGTTCGTGGAGAGCGGTGCCGCCCTCGACCCGGCCGCGCCGCTCGCCCGGCGGCCCGGGGCGCAGCACCAGCCGGGCGGGGGGTGTCCGGCGGCCGAGGCTCTCGCGCCAGAACCGCTCGGCGGCCGGGGTGTCCTGGCGCGCCAGCCAGTCGGCGTAGTCGCGGAACGGTGGTGCGGGCTCCCGTTCCCGCGCGCTGTCCGGGCCCTCCCGGTAGGCGCGCCCGGCCTCGGCGAGCAGGCGGGGCATGGTCCAGCCGTCCAGCACCAGATGGTGGACCGTCCAGATCAGATGGGTGGCGTCGGAGGCGTGGAGCAGGGCGATGCGCATCAGGGGCGGCCGGGTGATGTCCAGGCCCTCGGCCCGGTCGGCCCGCAGATACTCCTCGACACGGCGCTCGGCCTCCCTCGGCGGGAGCCCGGCGAGTGAGGTCTCCGTGACCGGCACCTCCGCGTGCGAGAGGGTGACCTGGAGGGGTTCGTCCACCTCCTCCCAGACGAACCCGGTCCGCAGGACGGAGTGCCTGGCCAGGACGGAGCGCCAGGCGGCGCCCAGGGCCCGGCCGTCCACCACGGGGCCGGTGCCCGGGCCGGTGCGGGCGCAGCGGAACACGAACTGCTCCAGGTAGGGCCCCGGCCGCGCGGCCTTGAGGCAGTGGAAGAGCATGCCGCTCTGGAGGGAGGTCAGGGGGCCGATGTCCTCGATCGCGGCCTCGCCGGGGGCCGGTGCCGGGGCCGTTTCCTGTGGGCTCATGGGGTGTTCTCCACCTGTTCCAGCAGTTGTTCCAGCAGGTCGCCGTCGATGTCCGCGAGCGCGGTGAGCGCCGCGCGGTCGACCTTTCCGTTGACGGTCAGGGGGACGGTGGGCACCCGGTGGACGCGGGTGGGGACCATATGGCCGGGGAGGGTGGCCGCCAGTGCCTCTCTCACCTCGCGCTCGAAGCCGGCCCGGAGCCCGGGGGCGACCACGTACGCGACGAGCCGGGCGCGCCCCTGGGGGCCCGGCTCGGCCTGGACGACCGCGGCGCCGACGGCGTCCAGCCGCAGCAGGGCGGCCTCGACCTCGGCCGGCTCGATGCGGTAGCCGCGCACCTTGACCTGGTGGTCCCGGCGTCCCACGAAGGTGAGTTCACCGCCGGGGAGCCTGCGCACATGGTCGCCGGTGCGGTACATCCTGGCGCCGGGCAGCGGGCTGTGCGGATCGGGGAGATAGTGTCCGGCGGTCGTCCCGGGGCGGTTGAGATAGCCCCGGGAGACGGCGGTGCCGCCGATGTGGACCTCGCCGACGGCACCGGGGGGCACGGGTTCGAGTTCGCGGTCGAGGACATAGAGCCGCACCCCGTCGAAGGGCACCCCGATGGGCAGGGCGGCGCTGAAGCGCTCATCGTGCTCCTGCCAGGTCTGGACGATCGTCCCCTCGGTGGGGCCGTAGGCGACGAAGAAGCGGCACCGTCCCGTCCAGCGCTCACGGAGATCACCGGTCACCAGATCGCCGCCGGTGATCGCGATCCGGACGCTGGGCACGGCCGCCGGGTCGACCAGCGACAGCAGGGCGGGCGGCAGATAGACCACGGTCGCCCCCGAGGCGCGGATCACCTCCTCGATGCCCTGCTCGGCGCGGGCGACATCGGGCGGCCCCAGGCAGAGGGTCGCGCCCGAGGAGAGCGCCATGAAGATCTCCCACACCGAGGCGTCGAAGTTGAACGAGACGACCTGGAGGACCCGGCTGCCCGGGCCGAGCCCGAAGTCCTCCACGGAGCAGGCGATGACCTTGGCGAGGGCCCGGTGGGTGATCTGCACGCCCTTGGGGCGGCCGGTGGTGCCCGAGGTGTAGATGACATAGGCGAGCCCGTCCGGTTCGGTGGCGCGGGCCGGCGGCCCCTGCGGTTCCGCTGCCCCGGCCGGAAGTCGGTTCAGGTCGATCAGCGGGGTGGCGCCGAGGACGGCGTCCAGCGGTTTCGTGCCGGCGGGTCCGGAGGTCACCACGGCGGCGGGTCCCGCGTCGCCCACCATGGCGGTCAGCCGCTCCACCGGATAGGCGGGATCGAGCGGCAGATAGGCGGCACCCGCCTTGAGGACGCCGAGCAGCGCCGCCATCTGGTCCGGGGAGCGGGCGATGTGGATGCCGACGACGGACTCGGCGCCGATGCCCCGCCGCCGCAGCTCCCGGGCGAGCGCCCCGGCCCGCGCGTCCAGCTCTCCGTACGTGACGCGCTCGCCGTCGCACCAGAGCGCGTCGTGCTCCGGATGCGCCGCGGCCCGGCGTTCGAACATGAGGTGGACGGGTTCCCAGGCGCCGTCCTCGTGCTCCGCCCGGCCCTCCTGGTCGAGCAGCAGCGCCCGTTCGGCGGGGGTGAGCACGGGCACGGCGGTGGCGGGGGTCTCCGGATCGGCGGCGGCCAGGGCGGTGAGGGCATGGGCGAAGTGGCCGTGGAGCCGTTCGACGGTGGCCCGGTCGAAGAGATCGGTGGCGTACTCGGCATAGCCGCTCAGCCCCCCGTCGCTCTCGTCCAGATACCAGTTGAGGTCGAACTTCGCCGTACCGGTGGAGCGTTCGGCGATCTCGACGTCCAGGCCCGGGGGCGGCGCGGGAAGGCTGTCACCGGAGAACAGCACCAGGGCGCACTGGATCAGCGTCGGTACGCCCGGCTCCCTCGGGACGCCCGCTGCCTCGGCGATGGCCTCCAGGGGGAGCAGGGCGTGCTCCCGCGCCCGGTCGATCTCCTCGTGCAGGCCGGTGAGGAGCGCGGAGAGCGTCGGCCGGCCGGAGAGCCGGACGGCGAGCGGCACGGTCTTGGTGAGATATCCGGCCACCTGGTCGAACTCGGGGCGGGTGCGGCCCGCGACGGGGAAGCCCAGCACGAAGTCGTCCTGTCCGGTGTGGCGGCGCAGGGTGAGCGCGCAGGCCGCGGCGAGCACGGTGAACAGGGTGACGTTCCGCCGCCGCGCCAGGGCGCGCAGGGCGCCGGTGGTGGCCCGGTCGACCGTGACCGGAATCCGGTCGCCGCGGAAGGAGCGGGTCGCGGGCCGGGGCCGGTCGGTGGGCAGCTCCAGCACGGCGGGGAGTCCGGCCAGCGCGCCGCGCCAGTGGGCGGCGAGCCGCTCCCGGCGCTCCCGGCCGAGTTCCGCGCGCTCCCAGGCCGCCACGTCGAGGGCGTCCGGAGCGGGTGGGCGGGGCGCGGTGCCGGGGCCCTCGGCACAGGCGGTCAGCAGATCGGCGGTGATCAGCCGCAGCGACCACGCGTCGCAGACCAGGTGGTGGAGGACGAGCACGAGCAGGGAGCGGTCCGGCGAGAGCCGCAGCAGCCGGGCGCGCAGGGGGGTGCGCGCGAGATCGAAGGGGGCGAGCGCCGCCGCGTCGATCTCCCGCTCGACCCGGGCGTCCAGAGCGGCTCCGCGGAGCGGGGAGAGGTCGACGCTCTCCCACTCCGGCGGTTGCTCGGTCCGTGTGCCCACGGGGCCGTCCGCACCGGAGGTGAAGACCGTGCGCAGTGCTCCGTGGCGGGCGACGACGTCGGCGAGGGCCGCGCGCAGCCGTTCCGGGTCGGGGGCGCCGGAGAAGCTCAGGGTCAGCGGGACGTTGTAGGCGGGGTTGCCGGGGTCGGCGGTGTGGAGGGAGTACAGGCTCTCCAGCGCGGGCGGGAGACGGACCGGGTCGCCGGGCCGGGGGGCCGGCGCTCCCGGCGGGCGGCCGGCCTCCGCCGGGGCCCGGCCGCCCGTCTCCGCCACGGCCTTGCGCAGCAGCTCCCGGAAGTCGCCCATCCTGGTGGCCGGTTTCAGCGCCTGGATGGGCAGCTCGGTCCCGAGCGTCCGCCAGCAGGCGGAGAGCACGCGCACGGCGCGCAGGGAGTCGCCGCCCAGCTCCGCGAAGGTGCTGGTGTCGTCGGCCGCTCCCGTGCCGAACACGGATTCCAGGGCCTGCGCGAGGGCGGCGTCGGCACGGGCGTCGCCGGGGGCGTCGTGGGGGAGGCCGGGGGCGGGGTGCTGGGGCACGCTGATCTCTCTCTCCGGGTGGGTGCCGGTGGGTGATGGGCGGTGTCGTGCGGAGTGGCGCCCGGTGTCAGCCACGGGCGCCTCCGGGGTCCGGGCCGGGTGCGCCGGTCCCGGTCGCGCCGGTGCCGAGCAGCAGGGTCAGCCCCTCCACCGTGGGATGGAGGAAGAGCGTCTGGGCGGTGGCGGCCGTGCCGAAGCGGTCGTTGAAGCGCTGGGCGATGCGCATCGCCATCAGGGAGTGGCCGCCCAGTTCGAAGAAGTTGTCCCGGACGCCGAGGCCGCTGATGCCGAGGGCGGCCTCCCACATGGCCAGGACCTCCCGCTCCCGGCCGTCGCGGGGGGCGAGACGGTCGGTGGTGAGCCCGGGGCGGCGGGCGGCCGGATGCCGCTCTTCCCCGGCTCCCGCACCGGCGGGGGGCGCGACGGAGGCGGACTCGGACACGGGCACGGGCACGGTGGAGGCGGGGAAGGGGGCCGGCGCGGCGGGCGGCTCGCCCGGGCCGTCGAGGAGGTCGTCGGGGTGGATCGTGGCGACCGCGAGCTGTCCGGCGTGGGCGTGGCCGAGCGCGTCGACGAACGCGCGGACCGCGTCGGCCGGGTCCATGGCCGGGCCCAGGTCGTGGGAGGTGAGTTCGCGGTGGGCCCGTTCGGCCTCCCTGGCCATCCCGGTGC
The DNA here is from genome assembly GCF_040296845.1 of Streptomyces sp. NPDC001985. NCBI lineage: Bacteria > Bacillati > Actinomycetota > Actinomycetes > Kitasatosporales > Streptomycetaceae > Streptomyces > Streptomyces sp. NPDC001985. Next base: position 29,195 of record NZ_JBEOYB010000042.1, on the reverse strand, counting down.
CCTCCCAGCGGTCCCAGTTGAGCGCCACGACCGGAAGCCCGAGTTCGCGGGAGGCCAGGACGGCGTAGGAGTCGAGGAAGGCGTTCGCGGCGGAGTAGGGGGCCAGGCCGGCCGAGCCGCTCAGCGAGCCCAGGGAGGAGAACAGGGCGACGAAGTCCGGGGTGAGGCCGGTCCGGAGGAGGGCGTCGGTGAGCGCGTGGGCGCCGTCGACCTTCGCGCCGAGCGCCTCCCCGAGGGTGGCGGGGTCGACGAACTGCGCCATGCCGCCGCCCGGTGACCCGGCGGCGTGGATCACTCCGTGGAGCGCGCCGAAGCGGTCCGCGGTCTCCCGGAGGATCGCCGTGAGGCGTTCGCGGTCGCGGACATCCCCTCGCCGCACCAGCAGGTCGGGGGCGTCGGACTCCTCGGCCGTGCGGCCGATCAGGACCAGCCGGGCGCCGTACTCGGCGGCGAGGTGGGCGGCGACCTCGCGGCCCACTCCGCCGAGGCCTCCGGTGATGGCGTACACCCCGCCCGCCCGCAGCGGCGCGGCCCCCGCCACCGGTTCCAGCCGCTGGAAGCGGCGCTGCCAGCGGTGGCCGCCCCGGTATCCGGCCACCGGGTCGGTGCCCGGGGCGGGCACGGTCTCGGCCACCAGCATGCGGGCGGCGTGGCGCAGGCTCGCGGGACCGGCACCGGTGCCGGTCTCGGCGTGGTCCAGGTCGGCCACCCGCAGCCGCACATGGGGAAGTTCGACGGGCAGGGCCAGGGCGGCCCCGGCGGCGCAGGCCGCCCGGGGGGTCAGCCGCTCCGCTCCGGTGACATCGAACGCGCCCCGGGTGACCAGACACAGTTCGAGGGCGGTGGCGGTGGTGTGGCCGGCGGCGTGCGCGAGAGCCAGCAGACCGGCCAGGCCGGGGGCGGCGGCCCCGGCGGGCTCCCCGGTGGCGGCCCCGGCGGGCTCCCCGGTGGCGGCTCCGGCGGGCTCCCCGGCAGCGGCCTCTGACCGGTCCGTCCCGGAGCCTGCCGCGCCTGCCGCGCCGGCCGCCCCCGGCCCGGCGGGCCCTGGGGCCAGCGGCCGGAGGTCGACGACCCTCAGCGGGGTGTTCTCCCGCGCGCCCGGGGCCGGTTCCGCCAGCGCGGCCAGCAGCCGCCGGCAGTGGGAGCGGTCATCGGGGTCCAGGACGAAGGAGGAGGTTCCGGCCTGCCGGAAGGCGCTCCCCGGCCGGGCCACGGCCGGGTTGACCCCGTGTTCCCGGAGCACCGTGACGAGTTCGTCCGCGAGCGGGGAGCCGTCGGAGAGGATGAGCCAGCGCCGGTCCCGGACACGGCCGGCGGCGGCGGGCGGGTCGACGCGGCGGCGCCAGCCGGCCCCGTAGAGCGCCGGGACGGGACGGGTGGGTCCTGGGGACACCGGCACGGCGGGGCGGGGCTCGGGAGCGGAGCCGGCCGGGCGGCAGAGGTCCCTGCGGAAGGGGTAGCGGGCCGCGGGCATCCGCCACCGGCGCTCCCCCGCGTACAGGCCGGTCCGGTCCACCTCGGCTCCGGCCACCCACAGCCGTCCCAGCGCCCGCAGGAAGACCTCGCTGTCCTCGCTGGGGTCGCGCGGGTGGCGCAGGGTGTTGGTGATCGTGGCGCGGGCCGCGAGAGGGTGGGCGCGGGCGATGGTGGTCAGCGCGGTCCCGGGGCCCGCTTCGATCAGCGCGAGCCTGCCGTCGCCCAGGGAGTCCAGCCCTTCCGCGAAACGGACCGTGCTCCTCAGATGGGTGACCCAGTACTCGGGGTCGGTGACCTCGTCGCCGACCGCCCCTCCGGTCACATTGGAGATCATCCGCAGGGTGGGCGGGCGCAGCGGGATCGCGCCCATGAAGGAGCGGAACTCGGGCAGCGCCGCCTCCACCAGCGGTGAGTGGGCCGCGGTGGCGATGGCGAGGAGATGGCTGTCGGTGCCCGTGGCGGCGAGCCGTTCCCGGGCCGCCTCGATCTCCCGGCGGGGTCCGGCGATGACGCACAGCCGGGGTCCGTTGACCGCGGAGAGCGAGAGCCGGCCGGTGAGGAAGGGGCGTACGGACTCCTCGGACGCGGCCACGCTCAGCATCGCCCCGCCCTCGATCCCGGCCAGGATCTCGCCCCGTTTGACCACGACGGCGAGCGCGTCCTCCAGGGTGAGCACTCCCGCGAAGTAGGCGGCGGCGTACTCGCCGAGGCTGTGGCCGAGCACCGTGGTGGGGCGCACGCCCCGGGCGGCGAGGAGTTCGCCCGCGGCGACCTCGGTGATGAGGAGCGCGGGCAGCCCGACCGCGGGGTCCGCCAGCGCGTCCGGCGCGCCGGGCGCCCCCTGTCCGGCCCCCTGGGGCGGGTACATGGCCTCGCGCACCCGGCGGCGCAGATCCGGGTCCCAGGGCAACGCGAGGCAGCGGTCGACGGTGTCCCGGAAGAGCGGTTCGTCGGCGTACAGGCCCCGGCCCATGCCGGCGTGGTGGGCGCCACCGCCGGGGAAGAGGAACACGGTCTCCTCGGGGCGGTCCTGTTCGGCGTCGCCGGCGAGGAATCCGCCGGAGCGGGGGTGGTCCAGCAGGCTCCGGGCGGCGGTGTGCCCGTCGCGGTGGACGACCGCCGTCCGGTGGCGCATGCCCTGGCGCCCGGCCAGGGAGTGGCAGGTGTCGGCGAGCGCGGTGTCCTGGCCGCTGTCGACGGCCTCGGTGAGAAGGGCGCCCGCGGAGGTCGCCAGCGGGGTGAGCGAATCGGCGTCCCGGGCGGAGAGGGTGAGCAGATGCCAGCGGCGGCGGGTCCCGTCGCTCCGGCGGTGCGGGGCCTCCTCCAGGACGGCGTGGGCGTTGGTGCCGCCGATGCCGAAGGAGCTGACGGCCGCCCGCCGGGGGTGTTCCCCGGTCTTCCACTGGGCCCCCTCCCCGCTCAGCCGGAAGGGGCTGCCGTCCAGGCCGAGTTCCTCGTTGACGCGCTCCGGACGGACGGCCGGCGGGAGGTGCCCGTGGTGGAGGGCGAGGACCGCCTTGATGAATCCGGCGACCCCGGCGGCGACATCGGTGTGGCCGATGGCGGCCTTGACCGAGCCGATGGCACAGGTGCCGGTGCCGGTGGCGCCCATCGCGCGGTAGGCGTGGGTGAGCGCGGAGATCTCGACGGGGTCGCCGAGGCGGGTGGCGGTCCCGTGGGTCTCGACATAGCCGACGGTGTCGGGGTGGACTCCCGCGTTGCTCAGCGCCTGGGACACCACCCGGCGCTGCCCCTCCGCGCCCGGTGCGGTGTAACCGACCTTCGCCGCGCCGTCGTTGTTGACGGCGCTGCCCTTCAGCACGGCGTAGATCCGGTCGCCGGACGCGAGGGCGTCGCCGAGCCGGCGCAGCACCACCACCCCGATGCCGTCGGCGGGGACGAAGCCCGCCGCGTCCCGGTCGAAGGGGCGGCAGACGCCGTCGGGCGACATGATGCCGCCGGGCTGGTGCAGATACCCCTGGGGCCGCAGGGAGGTCCAGGACACCCCGCCGGCGACGGCCATGTCGCACTCGTGGCCCAGCAGGCTCTGGGCGGCGAGATGGATGGCGACGAGCGAGGTGGAGCAGGCGGTCTGGACGTTGATGCTGGGGCCGGTCAGCCCCAGCCGGTGGGAGACCCGGGTCGGCAGGAAGTCCTTCTCGTTGGAGGACATCCGCTGGAAGACATCCATCGGGTTGGTGAGCAGTTCGCCGAGGCCGGAGGGGAGATGGGTGCTGATGGTCTGTCCGGCGAGCACGCCGATGGCGCCGGGGAAGACGGCGGGGTCGTGGCCGGCGTCCTCCAGGGCGCGCCAGGCGCACTCCAGGAACATCCGCTGCTGGGGGTCGATCAGGGCGGCCTCGCCGGGCGAGAGTCCGAAGAAGGCGAAGTCGAACTCCTCGGCCCCTTCGACGATCCCGCCCGCGGGCACATGGTGCGGATGGTCCAGGACGGAGGCGGGCACGCCGCGCGCGGTCAGCTCCGCGCGGTCGAAGCGGGAGATCGCGACGGTCCCGTCCTTGATCAGGCGCCAGTACTCGCGCGGGTCGCGGGCGCCGGGGAAGCGGCAGTCGAGGCCCACGACGGCGATGTCGAGGAGTTGGTCGTCGGCGGTCTGCTCAGTGGTCACGGCGGGTCCTTCCGGTTCGGGCGCTCAGCCGTGCGGCCCGCGCGCGGCGCTGGTCGGAGAGGTCGGACGGCGCCGGGGGGACGGGTTCGCCCTCCCGCTCGGCGAGATGGGCGGCGAGCAGCCGGATGTTGTGCGCGCGGAAGAGTTCGGCCATGGGAACCCTGATCCGGCGGTCCTGCTGGATGCGGTCGCGCAGCCGGACCATCTCCAGGGAGCTGCCGCCCAGCGCGAGAAAGCTGTCCGTGACGCCGACCCGGTCGAGGCCGAGGATCTCGCTCCACATCCGGACCAGGTCGCGCTCGGTGTCGTCGGCGGGGGCGATGTACGCGTGGCCGGTGTCGGGGCGTTCCCTGCCGGGCTGGGGCAGGGCGGTGTGGTCGGCCTTGCCGGAGGAGTTCACCGGGATCGCGTCCATGATCACAAAGACGGCGGGGACCATGTACGCGGGCAGCCGGGTCCGCAGAAAGGCGGCCAGGGAGTCCGGCCGGAGCACCCGGCCGGGGAGGGGCGCGGCATGGGCGATCAGCCGCCGCTCCCGCTCGGGGGGCTGCCCGTCCCGCTCGTGGCGGCCGTCCGGCGCGGGGTGGTCGTCCCGGGAGACCGTGACGACGGCGTTGGCCACGTCCGGGTGGAGCCTCAGTGCCTCCTCCACCTCGCCCGGTTCGATCCGGAAGCCCCGGATCTTCACCTGGCGGTCGACCCGGCCGAGGAACTCCAGCCGCCCGTCGGGGAGCAGCCGCGCGAGGTCGCCGGTGCGGTAGAGGCGCTGCCCGGGACGGGCGGCCCAGGGGTGGGGGATGAACCGCTCGGCGGTCAGCCCCGGGCGGCCCAGATATCCCCGGGCCAGCCCGGCGCCGCCGATGTGCAGTTCGCCGGTGACGCCGGGGGGCACCGGCCGCAGGGCGGCGTCCAGGACGAGGGCCTCCGCGTTGCCGACCGGGGTGCCGATGGCGGGTCTGCGGGGGGTGCCGCGGATCTCGCCCAGGGACGCGGCGACCGTGGCCTCCGTGGGCCCGTACCCGTTGAACAGCGGCCCCCGGGCGGCGAGCCGGGCCGCGAGCCTCGCCGGCAGCTCCTCCCCCGCCGAGATCAGGGTGACCGCCCCCGGGTCCGCGCCGGGGGGCAGCGAGGCCAGCACCGAGGGCGGCACGGTCGCGTGGGTGACGCGTCCCCGGCGCAGCTCGTCCGCGAGCGCGCCGCCGGAGAGCGGCGCGCCGTCGGCGGGCAGACGGAGCGCACCGCCGTGCCCCAGGGCCATCACGATCTCCCACACCGAGGCGTCGAAGGTGGGACGGGAGAACTGGAGCACCCTGGCCCGGGAGAGGTCCCCCAGGGCCAGGCGCTGCGCCGCGATCAGGTTGGCGAGCCCCGCGTGCTCCAGCAGGGCGCCCTTGGGGCGGCCGGTGGAGCCGGAGGTGTGGATCACATAGGCGAGGCTGCGGGGGGTGCGGCCGGGCGCGGGCGGGGGTCCGTGTCCGGCCTCCGCCCTCCCGCCGCCGGCGCGCAGGACCCGTACCGGCCGTCCGAGCCGTTCGGCGACACCGTCGCGGTCGGTGATCAGCAGGGGCAGCGCGGTGTCGTCGGCGATGAGGCGCAGCCGGTCGTCGGGGTGGTCCGGGTCCAGGGGCACATAGGCGCCCCCGGCCTTCCAGATCGCCAGCAGGGCGGTGATGAGGTCCGGTGTGCGGTCCAGGAGGACACCGACCGGGGTCTCGGTGGTCACTCCGTGCTCGCGCAGCACCCGGGCGAGGGCGTTGGAGCGGCGGTCGAGCCGGCGATAGGTGATCTCCTCGTCTCCGTGCACCAGGGCGATGGCGCCGGGGGCGCGGCGCGCCAGGGCGGTGAAGATCTCGTCCACGCACCGGTCCCCGCTGTCGCCGGCGTCGGGGCCCCGTCCGAGGGCGATGAGCCGCGCGGTCTCCTCGGGGGTCGTCAGCGGCAGCGCGCCGATGGGGGTGTCCGGGGCGCGCAGGGCCGCCGCGAGGAGGGTCAGATAGTGGTCGACCAGCCGCTCCACGGTCGCCGGGTCGTACAGGGCGGTCGCGTACTCGGCCCGTACGGTGAACCGTCCGCCGCTCTCCACGACGAGGAGGGAGAGGTCGAACTTGGCGCAGCCGTTGTGCGCGAACTCCTCGTGGACGGTCAGTCCGGGCAGGTCGAGGCCGGCGCCGGCGCGTTCCACTCCGAAGGTGGTCTGGACGAGCGGGGGCCGGCCGGGGTCGTGTTCCCGTACGAGTTCGCCCACCAGCCGGTCGAAGGGCAGCCGGTGGTGGTCGAAGGCGCCGAGGACGGTGGCCCTGAGCCTGCCGGTCAGCTCGGCGAAGCCGGGGTCGCCCGAGAGGTCGGCGCGGAGCGCCAGGGTGTTCACGAAGCAGCCCGCGACCTGCTCGTCCTCGGGCCTGGCGCGCCCGGCGAACGGGGAGCCGACCAGCAGATCGGTCGCGCCGCCGAGACGGCCGGCGAGGACGCACCAGGCGGTGAGCAGCACCACGTAGGGGGTGGTGCCCAGGCCGGTGGCGCGGGCGCGGACGGCGGCGCCGAGACCGGTGTCCAGGGTGCGGTGGAGGACGGCTCCGGAGAGGTCCTGGATCGCGGGACGGGGGCGGTCGGCGGGCAGTTCGACCGGTGCGGGCGGGTCGGCCAGGGCGCGGCGCCAGTGGTCGAGTGCCGCGCTCCGGTCCTTCGCCCAGGCGTCGCCGCGCTGGTGGGCGGCGTAGTCGCGGTAGCGGCCCGGTCCGGGCGGCGGGGGCGCCGTGTCCGTGGTCCGCGCGGTGTAGAGCGCGGACAGTTCGGCGAGCAGCAGCCGCAGGGACCAGCCGTCCACCACGGCGTGGTGGAAGACCAGGGACAGGGTGTGCTCACGGGCGGAGGGGCCGCGCAGCAGCCGGGCGCGCAGCGGCGGACCGGTGTACGGGTCGATCGGACGGGTGGCCTCGGCGGCGGCGAAACCGGCGGGGTCCAGGCCGTCGTGGTCGCCGGCCGTGGCGGAGAGGGGCACGGCCCGGCTGCCGGGGGCGCCGGGCGGCGCGATGCGCTGGTGGAGGGTGCCGTCGTCCCACACGAAGGTGGTGCGCAGCGACTCGTGCCGGGCGATCAGCTCGCCGATGGCGTACTCCAGGGCCGGCACGTCCAGTTCGCCGAGCATCCGGAAGACGGCCGGGATGTTGTACGCGGGGGTGCCGGGGTGGAGTTCCTCCACCAGCAGCAGGCCCCGCTGTTCCGCGGACGCGGGTTCGCGCTCGGGGGTGCCCGCGCTTCCGGGCACCGGGCCGTCGGTCATGCGTGCCTCCTGAGGTCCGCTCGCTGGCCGAGCGGTTCGGCGTGATGCGGCCGTGCGCGCCGGCCGGGGGTCGTGGGTGGTGCGGAGGTGCGGGGCGGGGGGGTCCGGCTCAGCCGGGCCCCTCGGGCACGGCGGGTCCGGTGAGGCCGGGCCCCTCGGGCACGGCGGGTCCGGTGAGGCCGGGCCCCTCGGGCACGGCGCGGATCTCCAGCGGGTGTCCGTCCCGGCCGGGCCGGGGGCCGGCGGCACGGCGCAGGAAGTCGAGCGCGGGCCGGTTCCGTCCGGTGTCGCGGTAGTGGAACTCCAGGGCCCGGGCGCCGCCCGCGGCGGCCCGTTCGGCGAGGTCGTCCAGGAGGATGTCCTCCACTCCCTTGCCCATGACCACGCAGGAGAGCGAGAACAGCTCCACCACCCACACGGGGCCGCTCTCGCGCACCCCGATCACCGCCGACGTGCCGTAGTCGCCGTGGCGGTCGCGGACCCGGGCGGAGAGCAGGGAGCGGCCGGCGGCGCGGAGGTACTGGCCGGGGGCGGGGTCGAGGGCGAGGGTGAAGTCGTGGGCCCGGTCGGCGACCTCGTGCTCGGGGTGGGCGGGTCCGCTGTCGATCCGGTCGACACGGGCGGTGACACCGAGCCCGCGCAGGAAGTCGTCGAGACCGGGTGCGGGTGGCGCGGCCGGGGTCGGTCCGGGTGCGGTGCCGGGCGGCGGCCCGGGGGCCGAGGTGACCGGTGGCACGTGGTCGAGGACCCCGGTCGCGGCCAGGGCGGGCCAGGGCGGTCCGGCCTCGGGACCCCGGTCCACCAGGAGGGTCCCGGCGGGCCACCGTGCGCCGCCCCCGTCGCCGGACTGCCCCGCGAGGACGGCGATGCGGCCGGGCGGCAGGCCGGTGTCGGCGGCGAAGCGGGCGAGGTGGTCGGCGGCCGGGGCGCCGCCGAGCCAGCGGGCGGGCACCCGGGCGAGGCGGGGGGCCCGCTCGGCGACGGCGCCCCAGGCGCTGTCCGCGGTGCCGTCGGTGCGGAAGGCGACCGGCCGGTACGGGGGGAGCCGCTCCAGGAGTCCGGCGAGCGCGGCGCCCTCGTCCGCGCCGTCCGGCTGCCCGGCCCCGGCTCCGCCGTCGCCGTCACCGCCACCGGTTCCCGGCCCGGGCAGCAGGGTGTCGAGGTCGATCAGGACGCCCTGGCAGCCCTGCCCGTACCGGGCGAGCAGCACCCGGGCGGCCGCGCCCCCCAGCGCGCTGAACGTCTCCTCGGTGTAGGGGATGCGGGCGAAGGCGAGGAGGGCCGCGTGATGGGCGTGACGGGCGCCCACCGCGCGTACCGCTTCCTCCAGGTCGACCACGCGGGCGCCCGGCTCCCGTGCCAGCCGGGCGCGGACCGCCTCGCGCGGCGCGGTGGCGCGGGCCACCGCGCCCAGCGGGTCGCCCGCGTCGCCCGCGCCGTGCGGGCGCTCCTCGGGCAGCGCCGGCAGCACCCACAGGAGCAGGGCTCCCCAGCGCCGGGCGGCGTCCAGGGCCAGGGTGGCGAGCCGGCCGGGGGCGCCCTCGGGGTCGCCGTCACCCGCGGCGGGCCGGTCCTCGGGACGGACCGCCACCAGCAGCACGTCCGGAGCGAAGCGCGCGGTGGCGCTGTCCGGCCGCAGGCACTCCTGGGCGATCTGGTTGAAGGGCCCGACCAGGAACTCGGGCGCGAGGCCCGCCTCGTGCAGCGGCAGGCCGAGGTGGGGCAGGAGCGGATCGACGGTGAAGCTCGACAGCAGGGCGATCCTCAGCGGGGTGCCGGCGGCGGGGTCCCGGCGCTGCCACGCCCGCCGGGTCCCGGCCGGTGTCCCGTCGCGGAGGGCGGTCATCGGGCCCGCACCTCCCCGGCGGCCGGGCCGGGGCCGGCCGGCAGCAGCGCCTCGGGGGCCTCCAGCAGCTCCCTGAGCGCGAGGAGGAACCGGGTCGCCTCCCGTCCGTTGAGCACCCGGTGGTCGTAGGAGAGCCCGAGCTGCACGGTCCTCCGGACGGCCGGGGCGCCGGCCTCGTCGAGGAAGACCTCCTCCTGGACACCCGGCAGGACCACGGCGCAGCTGTGCCCGGGGAAGACGATGGGCCGGGCGAGCACCACGCCGGGGTCGTTGTGGAGCGAGACCACGACATTGCTGCCCGCGAGGTCCTCCGCGCGGAAGTCCCGGCGGAGCGAGCGCAGCCGGAACTCCATGAGCAGCCGGGCGATGCCGACGCAGTCCAGGGTCTCGGCCCGGTGCACGGCGGCCACGTACAGACCGTCGCCGGTGTCGATGGTGACGCCCACCGCCGCCGTGTCGTGGAGCTCCACGGTGGTGTCGTCCACGAGCGTCGCGAAGCAGTACGGGAACCGTTCCCGCAGCGAGGCCACGGCGGCGATGAGGAGTTCCGGCAGCCCGATGAGCGCGCCGTGGGTCCGGCCTGCCCCGGCCGCGCGCTCCAGCGCCCGGTCGACGCGGGCCCGGACGGCGACATAGGCGGTGGGAACCGTGCGGTGGGACGCGCTGACGGTGGCGGCGACGGCGCGCTGGGCGGCGGAGAGCGGCCGGAGCGTGCCTCCGGGGGGACGGGAGGTCCCGGCGGGGGCGGCCGGGGCGGGGGCCCTCGCGGCGAGCAGTCGCTCGATGTCGGCGCGCTTGAGGAGCTTCCTGCCGGTCGCGGCGAGTTCGGCGGCGCCGATGCCGTGCCCGGCCGCCAGTTCCCGGGCGCCCCGGGTGAGCGCGGGTCCGGCCGGGACGTCCGGGGCGGCGGGAGCCGGGGGCCGGTCCCGTGCCGCCCGGTGGGCGGCCTCGTCGGGGTGGAGCACGGCCACCACGTCGCCGACGGCGCACTCGGTGTGCTCCGGGAGCCCGTGCTGCACCACCCCGTCGGCGGGGCTGTCGAGTTCGACGGTGGCCTTGGAGGTCTCGATCACGGCGACGGGTTCGCCCTCGGCCACCCGCCCGCCGTCCTCGGCGAGCCACTCGACCAGGACATAGCTCTCGTCGTTGCTGTTGAACCTGGGTATCCGGATGCCGGTCACCGCACGGCCCTCCTCACGGCGTCGCGGATGGTGTCCTGCTGCACCAGCACCTCCCGCTCCAGATGCGGGGCGGCGGGGATGACGCTGGGGCGCGAGGAGACCAGCCGTACCGGAGCGGACAGCCGCCGCCAGAGCCGGTCGTGGAGCACGGCCGCCACCTCGGTCCCCCAGGTGCCGCCCGCGACACCCTCCTCCGCGACGACCACGGGCGCCCCGTCGGTGAACTCGGCGAGCAGCGGGCCCGTTCCGAGCGGGTAGAGCCGGGAGGGCACCAGGAGCCGGCAGCTGATCTCGTCCTCCAGGAGCAGTTCGCGCATGGCGCCCAGACAGCGGTGGGCCATACCGCCGGGGGCGATCAGCAGACAGTCGTACGTCTCCTCGCCCGCGACCCCGATCCGCGCCCAGTCGCCCGGGCCCTCCAGCGGCTGGTGGTCGAAGAGGTCGTCGACCATGCCCGGGGCGACCATCCGCCGGGTGTAGAGCGACTTGTCCTCGAAGAGGACCGAGGGCTCCGCCGGCTCCATGATCCGGTCGAGCACGGTGTGGTTGTCGTGGAACGGCGACAGCTCGAACAGCGAGAGATGGGGCACTCCGATGAAGTGCTTCTGCGGGCTCTGGCTGTGGGTGGGGCCGTAGCCGCGGTTGCCTCCCACGGGGCAGCGCACCAGCAGCCGCATCGGAATGCGCCGTCCGTACATCGAGACGGACTTGCTGGCGAAGTTCACCAGTTGGTCGAAGCAGAGCGTGGTGAAGTCGCTGAACATGATCTCGGCGATGGCGGCATCGCCGGCCAGCGCGAGTCCGGCGGCCACCCCGACGATGGCGCCCTCGCTCAGCGGTGCCGGAAGCACCCGGTCGGGGTGGGCGCCGGAGAGACCTCTGGTGATCTTGAAGGCGCCGCCGTAGGGGTCGGCGATGTCCTCGCCCAGCAGGTGGAGCCGGGGATCGGTCGCGAAGCGGGCGCGGAGCGCCTCGTTGAGGTTGTCCGCGACCCGGGGAGCACCGGTGCGCGCCGGTGCGGTGCCGGGGGCCGGGTGGGTTCCGGTCACGGCCGGGACCGGGGCCGCGCTACTCATGGTCGTTCCTCCAGACGGCCGGCGGGCGGGCGCCGACCTCCCGGACCACACCCTCCACCAGCGAGCGGGCGAGGGTGTCGCGCAGCGCGAACTGCGCGGGTGCCACACGCGGGTACAGGCGGTACCAGTCGTGTGCCCGCGCCCGCTCGACCGCGTCGGGGGGCCGGGAGTCGTCGCCCTTGCTGTGCGGGCCGAGCCGGTGGGTGACGAACTCCACCACCAGCGGCAGCCGCTCCGCGCGGACCCGGGCGAGCGGGGCGTCGAGGACCCGGCGGATCTCGTTGATGTCGAGGGACTCCAGCCGCAGATGGGCGATGCCGAAGGCGGCGGCCCGCGCGCCGATGGTGCCCGCCAGCTGGTGTTCCGTGGGGGTGGACTGGGCGATCCCGTTGTTCTCGACCACGAGCAGCAGCGGCAGCCGCCACAGGGCGGCCATGTTGAGCGCCTCGTACACGGCTCCCTCGCCCCAGGTGCCGTCGCCGATGTAGACCACCACGATCCGGCCCTGCCCGGCGCGTTTGGCGTGCAGGGCGAGCCCGCAGCCGACGGCTGGGCTCTCGCCCTGGACCCCGGTGGAGAGAAAGCGGTCGCGATGGACGTGCTGGCTGCCGCCGACCCCCCGGCAGACGGCTCCCTCCCGGCCCATGATCTCCGCCAGCAGCCCCCGCGGGTCGTCGTAGCGGGCCAGGTAGTGGCCGTGGCCGCGGTGGTTGCTCAGGATGAAGTCGTCGTCCAGCAGGGGCCGCAGGGCCACGGGGATGTACTCCTGGCCCAGACAGGTGTGCACGGTGCCGTGCAGCTTCCCCTCGGCGAAGAGGTCGAGCAGCGCGTTCTCGAAGTGCCGGATGAGCAGCAGGGTGTCCAGGTCCCGGTCGTCCAGGGGCGACAGGGGTCCTCGCGGCGGTGCCTTCGCCGGGGTCGGCGCGGTCATCGTGCTCCCTCCTCAGTTGAGTACGCCCTTGCCGTGGAGCACGGCGCGGATGGCACCGACGGAGGTGAGCCGTCTCAGCTCGCCGTGGCTGAAGGAGACGCGGTAGACCTCCTCCAGCCGCACGATGATCTGGAGATGGCGCAGGCTGTCCCAGTTCTCCAGGCCGCCCGGGTGCGCGGTGTCGTCCACCCGGCCGGCGTCGATACCGAGCACCTCGCCCACCACTTCGGTCAGCTGCATAACGGAGTCCGTCCTCATGTCGTTTTTTGTGCAGGTTGCGCCGGTTGCGCCGGTCGCACGCCCTGGCCCCGGGGGCGGACGGGGGCGGCTCCGGGGCCGGTGGTGTCCGTCCCCGGAAGGCCCGCGATCGCCCGCTCCACCGGCTCCGGGGTCAGCACCAGCTCCGCCGGGGACCAGACGGCCCGCAGCGGTCCATGGACACCCGGCTCCGGGGAGCACGCCACCACGGCCCCGCCCCGTCGCCGCTGTTCGGCGACGAGACCGCTGATCTCGCGGGCCGTGCGGCCCGTCGCGTCGATCACGGTCCGGCCGGCGGCGTCGCGGGCGTCCGCCGGCCGGCCGGTCCCCCGTGCCACCGCCGCCGTGAGAGCGGCCCCGGCCCGCAGGCGCTCCGGGTCGGAGGGAGAGGCGGTACCGGGCCCGGCCGGGAGACCGGGGACACAGACGACCTCCGTGGCCTCCAGACCGTGGAGGGAGGCGGCCAGGGTGTCGCTGAGCGTCCGCATCAGCCCGGCGATCGGTGCTCCGGCACCCTCTTTCTCCCGGGCTCCCGCTCCGGTTCCGGTGGACCAGGTGGTGACGATCAGCAGCGGAGCCGGAGCCTTGGCCCGGAAGCGGCGGACCGCCTCCGCCAGAGCGGCTCCCACGGGTTCCAGGGCCCGTGCCGCCTCCGCGAGGCCGTGCGCCGTGTCCGGCCGGGGCGGGGTCCGCAGCAGGTCGTCCCAGTCGACCAGCAGGACCCCGGCGGTCGCGGCGGCGCGCAGCGGACCCGACCGGTCGGCCAGATGCCGCATCACTCGGCCCGGAGCCAGTGCCGTGTGCGCCGGCGGCCGGTCGGGGCCTGCCGTGAGCGCGGCGCGCACACGGCCGTCGAGCGGGCCGCACGCGGACGCGACGGTGCGCGTGCCGCCGGTGGCGGGCCCTTCCCCGGGTGTTCCGGGCTCCTGGTTCCCGTCGTGCTCCCCTCCGTCGTCCGCCGCCGCGCCGGGCGCTGTCGCGGCTGCCGTTCCCGGTGCTGTGCCGAGCCACCGGGCGATGCCCGACGCGAGGTCGGAGAAGTACTCGTCCGCGTACGGAATGTGCGCCATCCGGTCCGAGAACGGGTCCTCCTCCTCTCCCTCGCGCAGCGCGGTGGGCCAGCCGCTCGCCCAGCTGATCTCGAAGGCCCCCGACTCCAGGGCGAACCGGGCGAGTTCCTCGTCCAGCCGGGCGAGTTCCCGGTCCCTGGCCCGCCATCGGGCCGACGGCGGGCAGACGACCAGCAGCGTGCGGGCGCCGGACGCCGAGCGGAACGCCTCGACGGCCCGGCACAGTTCGCCCAGCATCCCGGCCATGACGGCGACCTCGTCGGCATTCCCCGCCGCGGCCCCCTCGTTCCCCTCCGTCGTTCCCGGGGAGAACCGGAGCCAGTCCTCCCACCGGAGCAGTACCACCAGGGCGCCATCGCCCGTGTCCCCGCCGCTCCAGAGATGACGGTTCAGCTGGCCGTAGGGAACCGCGGAAACCGCGTGCCCGGATACGGCGAGATGCTCCCGCAGCGGTTCCACGGTGAAAGTCGCCGCGACGGACACCGATAGGGCTCCGGACACTTCTTCGGCTTTCTCCATAAGACCGGCTCCTGGCGTGCGTCGAATCAAACAACGCATCGAAAGAAAGAGGGAGGGGAATTGTGCGGAAAGGCTTGGGCCGGTTGTCCCGGACCAACATCAGCGACGTTAGCCTGTGCCTCCATGAAACCCCTATCGTGCCGCTATCGATCAGCTATGGCCCGGGTTTCCGGCTCTGTGACCCGGCCGGACACCCGGGAATCCGGCCCGGCGCTCCCGGTATTACGCGGTCATGGAAAAGCGCGGGTGACGGCCCGAGGACCGTCACCCGCGCGGGGAGAACGCCGTACCGCTACCGCGCGGCCGGGAGCACGGGGCCGGCGCCGAGCGTCCACAGCAGCGCCGCCGCGGCGGCGGACGTCTTGTGGTACGCCTGCCGGGCGACCAGCGACAGCGGCCCGTCGAGCACCTCGGAGGTCGCCTCCTGCTCGCGGATGGCGGGCAGATCGTGCATGAACACGGCTTCGGTGGTCCCGCTGAAGCGCTCCATGGTGCGGCGGGTCACGGCGAAGGGCAGGAAGAGGTTCCGCTGCCCTTCCGGGTCCGCGCTGGGCACCCCCATCGACTGCCAGCGGGTCGTGTAGAGGGCGTCCACCGGCCGGGGAGCACCGGGAATCCGGTCGTGCTGGCGCACCGCGGTCCGGCCCGCCCCGGTGTTCAGGGCCTCGGTCTCCGCCTCGGGGAAGCCCTGGCCCCCGGGGCTGTAGACATCCAGCTCCATCCCCGGTGTCGCGCACGCCAGATGGGCCAGCGAGCGCGCGGTGTTGTTCACCAGACCCAGATAGGCGAGGCGCAGATTCTCGGCGCTGCCGAACCGGTCCCGCAGGGCGCAGAGGTCGGCGATGGCCTGGGTCGGATGCTCCTCGTGGGTGAGGGCGTTGACGGTGGACACCAGTCCGGACGCCAGCTCCTCCAGCTCCCGCTGCGGGCCGTTGGTGCGCACGACGGCGGCGTCCAGGTAGTGGGCGAACATGGCGCCGGTGTCGCCCCAGGTCTCGCCGGTGGTGACCTGGAGGTCCGCCGCGCCCAGATGCAGCACGTCGCACCCCAGGGTGGTGGCGGCGCTCCAGAAGGAGGACCTGGTCCGGGTGGAGGGCGCGGTGAAGAGCAGCCCCACCCGGGTCCCGGCGAGCGTTCCGGCGAACTCCCCGGGCGACGCTCCGAACCGGTGCGCCAGATCCCCGAGCGCGGCGGTCCGCGCGGGGCCGAGACCGGTCAGGCTCAGCAGGGGGACCCGGCGGGTCTCGTCAGCGGCGTCGTACATGACAGCACCTCCACGGTGTTTCGGCAGGGGGCGGCTGAGGCGCGGCGGGGGCCTCAGCGGCTGGGGGAGCAGGAGTCGGCGAACCGCAGCAGGGCCTCGGCCAGTTGACCGGCCACGGGCCGTTTCATGATCGAGTAGTGGGTGCCGTCCACCTGGGACGCGCGGGCGGTCGCCCGGGTGTAGCGGCTCCAGTCCGTCTTGGCGACCACTCCCCTGGCGAGGGAGTCGGCGGCCCACACCACCGAGACGGGGGCCCGGACGGTTCCGGGCCGCCAGCCCGTGAAGAGCCAGTTGTGCAGGGACGCCAGCACCGCCCGGTCGCCGACCGCCCGGGGCTCGCCCCGCGCCTCCGTGCCCCACAGCGAGTCGGCGGCGCGGAGTATCCGTTCGCCCAGATCCGGTCCCGGCAGGGTGGCGAACCGCGCGCCGAACCGGTCCCTCGCCTCGGCCGGCGCCGTCGGCACGCCCTCCGGGGCGAGGGTGGCGAGGACGGTGAGCGGTCCGGCCGACCAGTCGGGTTCGGCGGGGCGCGCGAACCGTACGGGCGAGCATCCCGCGTCCCAGATGGTCAGGGACCGGACGCGCGCCCCGGTCTCCTCCAGCCGCTGGGCCACCCCGTGGGCGATCAGCCCGCCCAGTGACCACCCGGTGATATGGCAGGGGCGCCCGTCGAGGGCCCCGGTGATCTCGGCCGCGTACGCCCGGATCATCTCCTCCGGGGAGGCCCAGCCGCCGAGGGTGCGCGGGTCGGTGCGGCCGTCGAAGACTCCGTACACCTGCCGGGGCACGGGCAGGGCGTCCACCAGGTCCTGGTAGACGAGGGCGTCGCCGCCCAGCGGGTGGAGGCAGACGACGGGCTCGTCGTCGGGTGCGGCGCTCAGCTCGATCAGATGGCGCCACTCCCCCGCCCGCCCGGGCGCCGGCTCGGCCGCGGCGCGCACCCGGGCGGCGAACTCCCGGGGCGTGGGGCCTTCCAGCAGGGCCGCCAGGGTGAGCCCGGCGCCGAACTCCCGCCGCAGCCGGGCGATCAGCCGGGCGGCGAGGAGGGAGTGGCCGCCCGAGGCGAAGAAGTGCGCGTCGGGGCCGAGTTCCGGCCGGCCGAGCACCTCCCGCCAGAGCGCGGTCAGCCGGTGCTCGGTCCCGTCCGGGGCCGTGGTCGCGACGGTGGGTTCCGTGCCGGGGTCCGGCGCGATGGGGGCGGCGAGCAGGGCGCGCAGGGCCGTCCGGTCGGTCTTGCCGGCGGCGTTGGCGGGCAGCGCGGGGACGGGGATGATCCGGGTGGGCACCATGTAGGCGGGCAGGCAGGCACCGAGGTGGCGCCTCAGCTCCTCCTGTCCCGCGCCCTCACCGGCGGCCACGACGAAGGAGTGCAGTACGGCGCCGCGCCCGTCGCTGTCGTCCGCGAGGGTGACGGCGGCGGCGACCCGGGGGTGGGTCAGCAGGGCCGCGGTCACCTCGCCCGGCTCCACCCGGTTGCCCCGGATCTTGACCTGGTCGTCCAGCCGTCCGAGGTGCTCCACCACGCCGCCCCTGGCCAGCCGGACCCGGTCCCCGGTGCGGTAGACGCGCAGCGGGGCGCCGTCCGGACCCCAGGGTGCGTGGACGAAGCGTTCGGCGGTGAGCGCGGGGCGGCCGAGATAGCCGGGCCCCAGGCCCCCGCCCGCGATGTACAGCTCGCCCGTCGCGCCGTAGGGGACGAGCCGGCGCCGGGAGTCGGCGACGAAGAGCGAGACTCCGGCGACCTCGGTCCCGATGCTGGGCCGCCCGGCGGTCGCGTCGACGGCCTGGACGGTGGAGTTGACCGTGCACTCGGTGGGCCCGTAGCAGTTGAACACCCGCAGCGGTCCGGCGGCGAGGGGGGCCCACAGCGGCGCGGGAAGCGCCTCGCCGCCGGTGATGAGCGTGCGCAGCGGCAGGTCCGTGCGGTCCAGCAGGCCGGCTTCGACCAGCAGCCGGAGATGGCCCGGGGTGACGTCGAGCAGGGTGATCCCCGCGTCCGCCACGTACTGGATCATCGCGTCGGGGTCGAGCCGGGTCTCCTCCGGGACGATGGCGACCGTGGCCCCGTCGAGCAGGGGCAGCAGTTGCTGGAGGGTGACGTCGAAGACCAGCGGCCCGTTCAGCGAGACGGTCTCGCGGCGCCAGTCGGGCACCTGGAACGCCGCGCCGAGACCGGCTCGCAGATGGAGCAGATTGGCGTGGGTCGCGAGGGTGGCCTTGGGCTTCCCGGTGGTGCCGGAGGTGTAGATGGCGTAGGCGATGTCGTCGGGTGCGGTGGTGCGGGACTCGGGCGCGTCCCGCTGGGCCGGGGTCGCCGGGAGCGCCCGGACATCGATCAGCTCGGCGCCCCGGGCGTCGAACCCGGGAGGTCCGAGCACCTGCCGGACCCCGGCGTCGCCGAGGAGGTGGTCCCGGTGCTCCGGGCCCGTGCGGGGATCGAGGGGTACGTACGCGCAGCGGGCCAGCCAGACGCCGAGCAGGGCGACGACCGAGTGGACCGACCGGTCGGCGACGACGCCGATGAAGGCACCCGGGCCGATGCCCCGGCCGATGAGCGCCTCGGCCACGGCCTCGGCGCGCGCGGTCAGCCCGGCGAAGCCGACGCGTTCGCCGGGCGCGGTGAGGGCGGTGCGGTCGCCCTCCCGGACGGCCAGGGAGCGGACGAGGTCGCTCATGGGTACGGAGGTGTCGCCGCGCGGGGGCGCGGAGCGGAGGGTGCGCAGTTCGGCCTCCGCCGCCCGGTCCAGCAGCGGGAGGTCCGACACCGGGGTGCCGGGGGCGCGGGCGCCCTCGGCGAGCAGGGTGAACAGCGAGCGCGCCAGCCCGTCGATGAACCGTTCGTCGAAGAGGGCGGAGTCGTACTCGGTGACGAGCCGCAGCCCGCCGCCGGCGCCGCGCAGAAGGTTGAGGGTGAGGTCGCCGCGGGCGCGCTTGGCGGGGTGGCCGTCGAAGCCGCCGGCCTCCACGGAAAGTTCCCCCCACCCCCGGGGCCGTCCGGCCGGTTCGCTCTGCGTCTCGACGGCGATCTGGAAGAGCGCTCCGCGCTCGCCGGGCGGTCTCGGGGAGAGTTCCCGCACCACCCGGTCGAAGGGCAGATCGTCGTGGGAGAGCGCGCCGATCAGGGTCCGTCCGCCGCGCTCCAGGGCCTCGGCGAGGGTGGGGTTGTCGCCGAGGGGGGTGTGCAGGGCCACGGTGTTCACGAAGAAGCCGACGGAGCCCTCGAACCGCGGCTCCTTCCGGTTGAGTGTCGTGGTCGCGAGTACGGCGTCGGGGCTGCCCGAGTAGCGGTGGGCCAGGATCTGCACCGCCGTCTGGAAGACGCCGAAGGCGGTGAGCTGATGGGCGGCGCCGAGCGCGGCGAGGGCGTCGGCGGCTTCCCGGGGGACGGTGGCGGAGTGGACCGCCACCGGGCCCGCTCCGCCGCCGCCGAGCGGGCTGGTGGCGAGGAACGAGACGGGCGGGAGTTCGGCGGGCAGCGCCTCGCGCCAGTGGCGGAGCTGGTGCTCGGCGGTCTCCTCGGTGAGGACGGACCGCTGGTGGCGGGCGAATGCACTGAACGGGGCCGGTGCGGTGGCGGGGTGCCAGACACCCGCCGCCGCGAGCGCGGCGTACGCCTCGGCCAGTTCGTGTTCGAGGACGCCCAGCGAGTGGCCGTCGACGCCGATGTGGTGGAACGCGAGCAGCAGCAGATGGTCCCGGTCGCCGAGGCGGAGCAGCCGGGCCCGGAACGGCGGCTCGGCGCGCAGGTCGAAGGGGGCGAGGGCGAAGGCCCGGCAGGCGTCCTCCACATCGGGCGGGAGTTCCGCGCGGTCTCCGGGGCCGGTGCCCGGCACCTCGGTCACACCGGCGAGGACGGGCGCCGGGTCCGCGATCCGCAGCCGGACCGTGTCCCCCTCCTCCGCGAAGGTCGTGCGGAGCATCTCGTGCCGCTCCACCAGCGCGTTCACGGCGCCGATCAGCGCCGGTGCGTCCAGCGGGCCGCGCAGCCGCAGCGAGCGGGTGATGTTGTAGGCGTTGGAGCCGAGGTCGAATTCCTGGTGAATCCACAGCCGCAGCTGATTGGCCGCTATCGGTTCACGGTCCGTTTCGCTCATGGGGTGTGCCTCCGATGGCGTCGCTGGAGACGGTGTGCCGGGGCGGCACGGGGAAAAAAGAAGGAGGAAGGGAAGGAAGGGGTGTGCTGACCGGGCGTCCCGCACCCCGGTCCGGCCGGCGGGGTGTCCGGCGGCGCCATCACACGGCACGAGGGATTCACTCGGTGCTTTCGTGGATGCCCGGCCATTAGACAGAGAATGCCGGCACCGCGCAAGCCCTCATTCCCTTTCGGCGCGGACATCGGATGGCGCGGGGATGTTGACAGCGACGCCAGGGCGGGACCTAAACTCCTGGTGTGCGCTGTCCGCTCAGGCGGGCACCTTTATCCTCTTCTCTCCCGCTCCCGGCCAGTGACCCGACCGGACTTCCCAGAGTCCCGTTCCCGGGTGTACCGGAACATGCGCGTGAGACCTCTGCCCGGCGCTTCGACGCGCCCTGCACCGAGAACCGTCCCGAGAGCCACCTCTTCACCTTCCGGGAGCGCACATGACCATGGTCCAGCCCGATCTGAGTGTTTTCGAGACGCTGGAGTCGGAGGTGCGCAGTTACTGCCGCGGCTGGCCCGTGGTCTTCGACCGCGCCCAGGGGAGTGAGCTGTTCGACGAGGACGGCGGACGCTATCTGGACTTCTTCGCCGGAGCCGGTTCGCTGAACTACGGCCACAACAACCCGGTGCTCAAGCGCGCCCTGCTCGACTATCTGGAGCGGGACGGCATCACCCATGGCCTGGACATGGCCACCACCGCCAAACGCGGCTTCCTGCGCGCCTTCGAGAACCTGGTCCTGCGCCCGCGCGACCTGCCCTACAAGGTGATGTTCCCCGGCCCCACCGGCACCAACGCCGTCGAGGCCGCGCTGAAACTCGCCCGCAAGGTGAAGGGCCGCGGGACGGTCGTGTCGTTCACCAACTCCTTCCACGGCATGTCCCTGGGTTCGCTGGCCGTCACGGGCAGCGCCTTCAAGCGCGCCGGGGCCGGGGTGCCGCTCGTCCACGGGACACCCATGCCCTTCGACCGCTATCTGGACGGCCGGGCCCCCGACTTCCTCTGGTTCGAACGCCTGCTGGAGGACCCGGGCTCCGGATTCGACCGGCCCGCCGCCGTCATCGTCGAGACCGTCCAGGGCGAGGGCGGTGTCAATGTCGCCCGGCCCGGGTGGCTGCGCGCCCTCGCGGAGCTGTGCCGGGGGCAGGACATGCTTCTGATCGTCGACGATGTCCAGATGGGGTGCGGCCGTACCGGCGCCTTCTTCTCCTTCGAGGAGGCCGGGATCGTCCCGGACATCGTCACGCTCTCCAAGTCGATCAGCGGCTACGGGCTGCCGATGGCCCTGTGCCTGTTCACCCCCGCGCTCGACATCTGGGAGCCCGGCGAGCACAACGGGACCTTCCGCGGCAACAATCCCGCCTTCGTCACCGCCACCGCCGCGCTGGACGCCTACTGGGCGGACGGCCAGATGGAGCGGCACACCCGCGCGCGGGGGCAGTTGGTGGAGTCCCGGCTCCGGGCCATCGCCGCGGAGCACCCGCAGGCGGTGGCGGAGTGCCGGGGGCGCGGTCTGGCGTGGGGGCTGGAGTGCGCGGACAAGCCGCTCGCCGCGAGGGTGGCCCGGCGGGCCTTCGCGCTGGGGCTGCTGGTGGAGACCTCCGGCACCCTGGGCGAGGTGGTGAAACTCCTCCCGCCGCTCACGGCGAGCGCCGACGAGCTGGACGAGGGGCTGAGCATTCTCGCCCGCGCGGTCCGGGAGTCCCTGTGAGGGCCCGGCGCGCGGCCGGCGGCGGGGCTCCGGCGCACCGCGCGGGCGGACCGTTCAGGCGACGTCGATGCCGTGCTCGCGGACCAGGGCCTCCAGCCCGCCCGGGTACCCCTTGCCGCCCATCACGAACTCCCAGTCGCCGTTGGCGCGGCGCCGGAAGGAGCCGAGCACCAGGGCGGTCTCCCCGGCCCGGCCCTCCGAGACGACGAGCCGGTCCAGTTCGGTGCCGGCCGCGTCCCGCAGGACGATGCCGGCCCGGGTGAACCCGGAGAGGTCCGCACCGGGATCGGCCCCGGGGTCGACGGCCGCCGCGATCACCAGCCGGTCGGCCCGCTCCGGCAGCCCGTCGAAGACCACCCGGATCGCGGCCCGGTCGCCCGTCGCCGCGCCGGGCACGGCGCGCACCGCCCCGTCGGGGGTGCGCTCGTTGTTGAAGAAGACGAAGTACTCGTCGCCGAGCACCTGTCCGCCCCGGCAGACCAGCGCGCAGACATCGAGGGCCACCTCCCCCGACCAGGTCATCCCCAGCACATTGGCCTCACCGGCCTCGGCGGGCGGGGCGGTCGGGGCCGTGGGGGCGCTCTCGCCGGGGCGCCGCGCGGGCGCCGCGGCCGTCCCCAGCCGGCCGCGCAGCCCGTGGCGGCCCAGCAGATCGACCAGCTCGGGGCCGGAGACCAGGGTCAGCGGCTTGCCGTTGGCGAAGGTGTACGAGCCGGGGCCGAAGCCCGACGTGGTGACCAGCACGCCCTTGTTGGCGCCGGAGCCCTGCACGGTGCCGTGGAGGTCGCGGACCGCGCTCGGCGGCACGGTGTTGCGGTACCGCTTGACCTGCACGATGATCCGGCCGCCGCTGATCGGGTCGGGATCGAACGCCTCGACGTCGACACCGCCGTCGTTGGAGCGCTGGGTGGTCACCGCCTGCATGCCCCGGGCCCGGAACAGCTCGGCTATCAGATGCTCGAAGGCGACCGGGTCCATCTCCAGCAGATCGGGGTCGTCTCCCCCGCCGTGCGAGACGACCCCGGCGCCGACGTCCTCCGGTACCCGGCCCGGCCGTACGGCCACCCGCTGGTCGGGGCGGGCGGAGAGCTGTCCGCGCATGCCCTCCAGACACTCCACCGCGCTCACCTGCTCCAGATTGAGCCGGGTGAACTCGGCGCGGACGGCCATCACCGTGCCGAGAACCAGGTTCCTCCGCTGCCCGGTGGCCGGATCGACATCGTCCACGAAGGCGTTCAGGGCCACCGACTCCAGCACCCCGAACTCGTCCGCCGCGAAGAGATCCCGCAGCACCAGCAGGACGCACTGCGCGGCCAGGTCGCGGTAGAGCGCCCGGCGCCGGGTCATCGGGCGGGGGCTCTCCCGGTCCTCGTCGGAGGAGGCCACGTACCGGACCGACTTCGTCCGGGGTATCACGTCGAAGCCGGGCAGCTCCCAGTTGAGCACCAGCTGCCGGGCGCCCGTGTCGAAGGCGGCCTCGACCTGGCGGGGCAGCTCCGCCGGCCAGATCGTGGAGGCGTACAGCGCGGCGGAGAAGTACTCCACGACGGTGTCGGGGTCCCCCGCGCGCAGGGCGGCGGCCATCCGGGCGATGGACGCGTTGTGGCCCCGGATCTCGGCGCGGCGGGCGTCCGCCCAGGCGTCGTACTGCCTCCGGTACTCGGCCAGTTGGCGCTGTCGCTGTGCCTCGGCGGCCCGGGCCCGGTGCAGATCGTGCTGGTAGCGCGCCTGCGCCTCCTCGGCCTGGCTCCGCCGGGAGGCGGACCAGCCGCCCTGGGTCCGGTATCCGTTCGGGTCGGGGAGGGGAACCGGGTACGCCAGCCGGCCGGGCGCGAAGGGCTCGATGTCCTCGGCGCGGGCCAGCAGCGCCGTCCGGAAGGCCGTCCCCCGGCATCCGGCGGCCAGCAGCCCGGTCAGCGCCGCGACCCTCGTGTCCAGTTCCTCCGTCCGCGCCCTGGCGTCCGCCTCGCGGCGCTGCTTGTACGCGGCCCGCTGCTCGCGGTGGAGCCGCGCCATGTCCCGCTGGTGTGCCCGCTGCCGCTGTTCCTGCTCCCGCTGCGCCCGCGCGAAGGCCCGTGTCCGGGCCTCCTGCTCGCGCTGCTGCCGTCGCTGGGCCTCCGCCCAGGCCCCGATCAGTCCACTGGAGCGACGACTCATTCCGCGCTCCCCTCCCCCCGGGCCGCACGGCCCGCATCGCACCGGAGCCGACAGTCTACGGACCTGCTACGGGGCGGCTCACCCCGTGGACCGGTGCCGGTTGCGGCCGGACCCGGGGGGCGCTTTCCGCCGGGCCGTGCGGCCGGGTCGCGGACACCGGGCGCCCGCGCCACTACACTCCTCGCGGTTCCCCACTCCCGGGAGGCGGCTGCCGCCCGGCCCGACCTCGGCCCCGAAGGAGAACCGCCATGCGGGTCGCTCTCTTCGCCACCTGTGTCAACGACGCGGTCCGGCCCTCCGCCGCGGTCGCCACGGTGCGGCTCCTCGAACGGCTCGGTGTGGAGGTGGACTTCCCGTCCGGTCAGACCTGCTGCGGACAGCCCCAGTACAACACCGGCTACCGGCGCGAGACCGAGCCGCTGATGCGCCGCATGGGCCGGGTCTTCGCCGGATACGACCATGTGGTGGTGCCCTCCGGGTCGTGTGTCGCGATGGTGCGGGACAACTACCCGCGTGTCGCCCGCCGCGGCGGCGACCCGGGGCTGGCGCGGATCGCGCGGACGCTCGCCCCCCGCGTCCTGGAGCTGACCGAGTTCCTGGTGGACGTGCTGGGGGTGACGGATGTGGGCGCCTGGTTCCCGCACACCGTCACCTACCACCCGTCCTGTCACGGTCTGCGGACGCTCCGTCTGGGCGAGCGGCCCCGCCGGCTGCTGGAGGCGGTGCGGGGGCTGGAGCTGGCCGAGCTGCCGGGCGCCGAGGAGTGCTGCGGCTTCGGCGGGACCTTCGCCGTCAAGAACCCCCATGTGTCGGTGGCGATGGGGACCGACAAACTCCGCGCGGCGCGCTCCACCGGCGCGCGGGTGCTCTGCGGCGCGGACACCTCCTGTCTGCTGCATCTCGACGGCCTGCTGCGCCACGGGTCGGGGCCGCCCGGGGCCGGCCCGCGGCGGGTGCTGCACCTCGCCGAGATCCTGGCGAGCACCGAAGAGGAGCCACTGGTATGAGCGGGACCTTCCTCGGGATGCCGTCGTTCCCCCGGGCCGCGGAGGAGGCCGTGGGCAATGAGACACTCCGCGCCAATCTGCGCCACGCCACCCACACCATCCGCGACAAGCGCTCGCGCGCCGTCGCCGAACTCTCCGACTGGGAGGGGCTGCGCGAGGCGGGCAAGCAGATCAAGGACCACACGCTGCGGTATCTCGACCGCTATCTGGAGCAGCTGGAGTCGGCGGTCACCGCCGCCGGGGGCACGGTGCACTGGGCCGCGGACGCGGCGGAGGCCAACCGGATCGTCACCGGGCTGGTGCGGGCGACCGGGGAGCGGGAGGTCGTCAAGGTCAAGTCGATGGCCACCCAGGAGATCGGGCTGAACGAGGCGCTGGAGGCCGAGGGCATCGCCGCGTACGAGACGGATCTCGCCGAGCTGATCGTCCAGTTGGGCGAGGACCGGCCGTCGCACATCCTGGTCCCCGCGATCCACCGCAACCGGGGCGAGATCCGTGACATCTTCCGCCGGGAGATGGGCCGCTGGGGCAGGGCGGCACCCGAGGGGCTCGGCGACGCGCCCGGGGAGCTGGCGGAGGCGGCCCGGCTGCATCTGCGGGAGAAGTTCCTGCGGGCGAGGGTCGGGATCTCGGGCGCCAACTTCATGGTCGCCGAGACCGGCACCCTGGTGGTGGTCGAGTCGGAGGGCAACGGCCGGATGTGCCTGACCCTCCCGGAGACACTGATCTCCGTCGTCGGTCTGGAGAAGGTGGTGCCGACCTGGCGGGATCTGGAGGTCTTCCTCCAGACGCTGCCCCGCTCGTCGACGGCCGAGCGGATGAACCCGTACACGAGCATGTGGACCGGGACCACCGGCGAGGACGGGCCGCGCGCCTTCCATCTGGTGCTGCTCGACAACGGCCGCACCGGCGTCCTCGCCGACGAGGTGGGCCGCCAGGCGCTGCGCTGCATCCGCTGCTCGGCCTGTCTCAATGTCTGCCCGGTGTACGAGCGGGCCGGCGGGCACGCGTACGGCTCGGTCTACCCGGGGCCGATCGGCGCGATCCTCACCCCGCAGCTCCGGGGGATCGGCAGTGAGGTGGACGCCTCGCTGCCGTACGCCTCCTCGCTCTGCGGGGCCTGTTACGAGGTGTGCCCGGTCGCCATCGACATCCCCGAGGTCCTGGTGCATCTGCGGGAGCGGGTCGCCGAGCGGGGCGGCGGCGGCCACCGGCTGGAGCGGGCGGCGGTCCGGGCGGCGGGCTGGCTGCTGGACCACCCCGGCGCGCTGGGGCTCGGCGAACGGCTGGCGGCCCGGACCCGCGCACTCCACCCCCGGCGGCTGCCCGGCCCGGGCGCCCGGCAGTGGACGGCGAGCCGGGGACTGCCCGAGATGCCCGGGGAACCGTTCCGTGACTGGTGGAGGAGGAACCGCTCATGACCTCGTCCCGCGACCGGGTGCTGGGCCGGGTGCGCGAGGCGGTCGCCGGCGCGCCGGACGTCCCGGAGGCCGCCCGCGACTACCTCGCGAGCCACACCCCCGACGACCCCGGCGTCCTGCTGGACCTGCTGCACGGGAACCTCGCCGACTACCGGGCGGTGGTGCACCGCGGCACCGCCGGCGAACTGCCCGCCCTGATCGGCCGGCTGCTGGCCGGGCACGGAGCGCGGAGTGTCGCCGTGCCGCCGGGGCTGCCGGCCGGCTGGCTCTCGGCCACCACGGCCGTACGGCGCTCCGACGACGGGCCTCTGACGGCGGTGGAGCTGGACGCCGTGGACGCCGTGGTGACCGGCTGCGCCCTCGCCATCGCCGAGACCGGCACGATCGTCCTGGACGCGGGCCCGGGTCAGGGCCGGCGCGCCCTGACCCTCGTACCGGATCTGCACATCTGTGTCGTGCGGGCCCCGGAGCAGGTCGTCGCCTCGGTACCGCACGCCCTGCCGCTCCTCGACCCGGCCCGCCCGCTGACCTGGATCTCCGGCCCCTCGGCCACCAGTGACATCGAACTCGACCGGGTGGAGGGCGTGCACGGCCCGCGCACCCTGCACGCGGTGCTGCTCACCGCCGGGTGACGGGGCGCGGGCCGCGTCCCGTCACCCGGTCGCGGCTCAGGCGTCGGAGGCCTCGCCCATCGCCACGGCGATCTTGCGGGGTCCGGTGAACGGCTCCCGGCCGTGGGAGACCAGCATGTTGTCGACCACGAGCAGATCGTCGCGGTGGTAGTCGAAGCGGACCGACGCCCGGCGGTAGCAGTCGCGCAGATGGTCGGTGACCTCGTCCGGGATCGGCTCGCCGTCGCCGTAGTAGGTGTTGTTGGGCAGCCCGTCCTCCCCGCAGATGTCCAGCAGTCCGCTGCGGGTGTGCGCGGGGAGGCTGCTCACATGGAAGATCACCACGTGGTTGAACCAGACGGTTTCGCCCGTGACGGGGTGAGTGTGGACCGGTTCACGGACCGCGCGGGTCCGCAGGCCGGAGCTGCCGATCCACTCGGCCTCGAGGCCGCCGGCCGCGCAGAGCCGCTCGACCTCCTCGCGGCTCTCGGTGTTGAACGCCTGCCACCAGCGGAGTCCGATGTCGTCCCGGTAGTTGCGCACCACCATCCACTTGCGCCGGACGAACTCCTCGCGCACCGAGGGGTCGATCAGGTCGTACACCGCGCGGGTGGAGGCCAGCGGGGTGGCGCCCAGGGTCAGCGGCGGCTCGACGCAGTGGAAGTAGAGCACCAGGGGCCAGCTGGCCTGGTAGGACATCTCATTGTGCAGCGGTATCTCGGCCTGCGCGGGATACTCCGTCGATGTGTAGACCTTGCCCTTGATGACGCTACGGGGCGAGGACTGTTCCGTGTACGTCAGCGGTGCGCCGGACAGCTCGCGCACCACGGCCTCGAAGCCGTCCACTCCGCCGACGTCGAAGCCCCGCAGAAGCAGGGCACCGTGCTCGTACAGCCGGTCCCGGAGGTTCGCTCGGTCCTGGCGGATGGCCTCGGAGGCCAGCCCCCCGTCTCCTTCGATGGTCCAGGGGATCGTCGAGCCAGCCATCAGCGTGTTCTCCTGTCGCGTCGGTGCGGTCACCGATCCGTCAGCGGTGTCTTCCTTGACCCGCCTGCGGGGAAACGGAAAGCGGGGCGTACGGCGCGGAGCGTCGCGGTGGTGTCCCGAGCTCCGGGCACCGCCCAACTCAACCCGCCACGAGCAAAGTTAGCCTAACCTAAGTAGAGACCTCAAGGGGCAACCCCGCCGGGCCGCGTGAGCAGTCAAGAGACCGTCATTGACTGTTTCCTGATGTCTTGTCAGGCATAAAGGGAATACATCGAGCCGCTTTGCCAAGGTGAGCCTTGCCTGACTAGGGTGCGGTCGCCGCCCCACCACTCCTCACCTCACAGACAGGGCCGATCCATGAACACACCGACCAACCACGGGCGTTCGCTGAGCCGACGCGGACTGCTCTCGCTGGGCGCGGTGCTCGGCTCGTCCGCGCTCCTCGCCGCCTGCGGCAAGGACGACTCCAAGGACACGGGGTCCACCGGGGACTCCGGCAAGGACACCGGGGGCTCCGGCGCCTTCCCCGTCACGGTCGAGGACAAGTTCGGCACGGTGAAGATCGACAAGAAGCCGGAGCGGGTGCTCTCGCTGGGGCGCACCGACCACGATGTGCTGCTGGCCCTCGGCATCGTCCCGGTCGGCGTGTGGCAGTTCATCCCGACCATGAAGCGCGGGGTCGGGGCGTGGGCCGAGAAGCCCCTCGACGGGAAGACGCCCGCCTTCCTCAAGCCGCCGTTCGACTTCGAGCAGGTGGCCTCGCTCAACCCCGACCTCATCGTCAATGTCCAGTCCGGCGGCGACCAGACCGAGTACACGACCCTCACGGGGATCACCACCACCGTGGGGCTGCCCAAGGGGGCCACGCCCAACGCGGTGCCGTGGCGGGACTCCACCAAGCTGATCGCGACCGCCGTGGGGCGCGCCGAGCAGGGGGAGAAGCTGGTGAAGGACACCGAGGCGCTGCTGGAGTCCACGGCGAGGAGCCACCCCGAGTTCGCCGGGAAGACCGTCTCCATCCTGCTCGCCTTCGGCGGCAAGATCGGGGTGTACACGGCCGGGGACACCCGGATGCAGTTGGCCACGGCGCTCGGGCTGAAGCCGTCGGCGTACGTCGAGAGCCTGGGGCGGGAGACGTACTTCGCCGAGCTGTCGGCGGAGAAGACCGGGGACGCGGAGGCGGATGTGGTGATTCTGCTGAGCCAGCAGCAGTTGCCGCTGAAGCAGACCCTGAAGCAGTACCCGCAGGTGGCCGCGATGAAGGCGGCGCGCGAGAACCGGCTGGTCTTTCCGGACGACCCGTCGGTGGGGTTGGCGCTGTCCAGCGCGTCGGTGCTGAGCATTCCGTACGCGGTGGAGGGGTTGGTGCCGCTGCTCGCGAAGGTGCTGAAGAAGTAGGCCGGGGTTGGGGGTGGGGGGTGGGGTTGCAGTTGGGAGTGCCCGGGGGTGCGGCCGGCCCCGCGACGCGCGGGCACCCGTCGGAGCCCGCTCCCGAACCCCACCCCGCGACGCGCGGGCACCCCGTCGGAGCCCGCTCCCGAGCCCGGCCCCGCACCGCGCGGGCACCCGTCGGGGGCCAGCCCCCGAACCTCCGCTCCTCAATCGCCGGAGGGGCTGATTTTCAGCCCGTCC